>JAGPIY010000226.1 GCA_018054715.1 Bacteroidaceae bacterium | reverse complement strand
TAAAACTGAACTCGAGGAAGGTATGCCCACCTATTTCACTCACGCAGAAGAACTCCTTACCACGCATCACCACGCCGCATTCTACACAGTCCCCATGGCCGAAGAAGTTTTCCGCCCCTACTTCGCCCCCGCCACAAAAGAGGAGCCGAATCTTCTCCTCACAGCGGCACAACTCTTTCAGCAATTGCAAAAGCACAACAGTGCTGCTATGCGCGGCGTTCAACCCAAAGCCCTATCGCACATCCTAACACGCCTAGGGATAGAAAGGGTACATACAAAGAATGGAAACTTTTATCGGGTAAAGAAGATCGTAGAAAAGATTAGCTAAATTCTTTAAACTGCATAATGCACTCCATCAGATGTAAATAAAATGAATTATATTACATTAAAGCACCTACAAAAGTAGGTTTTTCCTGTCATAAGCAAGAAAAAGAATAAATTTATTTGTTAAAAGAAAAGATAAAACATATCTTTGAAATGAAATCATGAAAAACAAGTAAATAGTCAGATGAAGCTGAACATCAAAAAGAGAAATTAATTATGCGAAACCTAATACTATCAATTCTGCTTTTCGCTCCTTTATGCCTTTGGAGTGCAAATAAAGAACCTAATTATAACAATTTGCCTTCGGATACAGTGCACGTAAATACAAATCCAGCAAAAGAAGATACCACAGTGCGTGTGTTGAAAGAAGCGACGGTAAGTGCCGAAACAGTAAAACATTATGCAAGCTATGATGAGATATTGATCACTCCCAAAATGCGTAAAGGATCTTGGAACACAGAAGAGATGCTGGGTAAAATTCAGGGTATGAACTATAATTACTCCATTCATGAGTTACGTTACAATGGGCAGAAAAATATTATCATATTGGTGGACAGCATCGAACGCCCTCAAAGCTATATCAGAAATCTCGACCACAACCGTTTTGTAAGGGTGCAAATTACCGAACAACCTCAGGGTAAATATTCCGATTATGATGTGATGATTAACCTGATCACAAAGAAGAATTACCAAGGATATGAGTTGAATACAGCAAATTTAGCTCATATTAATACCGGAGGAAAGAACGGGAAAGACACACCGATAAAATCAGAGTCAGCTTTTACTAATTTTACTTATACAAGAGACAAGTGGAACTTTTATGGAGCCTACTCTTATGACTGGAATGATATCCATATGTCTAAATCATACGAACAGCAATCACTAGGTAAGGTTCATCAAACTACCCTTCAAAATAAAGACGAAGCTGCATCTTTAAATATTCAAAGTCGACACCATGGAGCATGGGGCTCTGTTGATTTTCAGCCCAATAAGAATCATACGATCTCTGCATTCTATTCTTTCAATTATTTCAATGAAGATGACTATAATCCGTATACACTGAAACGAACGAATCTTGAAACGAATAGTAGTCAAATAATTCTGAAAGAAAGTAAAGAAAAAGATATTACCAACAACCATGTTGCAACACTGATTTATCGTGGCAAAGTCGGTAAATGGGATCTATATAGCGATTTTAACTACAATTACTACACCAATAACTCCACCTATATTTATAAAGAAAGCACTGGTTACAACTTTACTAATCAATACCACAATCGAAAGAACTATACCGGATATGTGGCAAATGCTACCTATAATTTCACCGATCGTACGTCGTTAAACCTAATCTATATAAATCGTTGGAAAGGATATGTAACTGAAGATTTGGAGACCCGTAAGGAACTTTCTTTTTCAAATTATTATCGAAATCGAGTTTATGCCTCTTTCTATCATTCGTTTAACCCCAACATGAATGCCCACGTAGCAGGTGCTCTGGAACACATCCATACTTCCACGTCTGCCATTAAGGATAATCAGTTACTTTGGATGGTAAATGCACACTTGTTTTATCGTTTCAACAAACAATACTGGTCGCGTTTCAATTATTTCTGCAACATTGATTATCCTAATTTGGATCAAACAAGTTCGTTAGGACATTATTCCGATTCGTTGATTTGGGAAGTAGGCAATCCTTATTTAAAATCTTCCATCTCTCATGAATTCCGTTTAACCACGGGGTTTTGGAATCGTTTAACCGTAATAGGTTCTTTCTTTTATTCGCCTGATGTTTTCAATCAGCTCTATGTGCTGCGCGAAAAAGACATTGCGCATACCACTACAAATTCATGGATTACAAAAAGTTACATCACCTTTGTGTTGCATCAACCGATCTGCGAAAATCTTTCATTGGACTTTGATAATTCCTTTTGCCATTTCTCGACACACGCAAGTGGATATCGGAATAAGCTGAACTTATGGAGAGGAAGCACTGCCTTAAATTATTACAACCCAAATTCTTTCGTAAAAGCATCGCTTTCATACGATCGTTCAGCGAATTATTGGGTAGCCCCTCAGGGAGATGGCACGAGCAATGGAAACGTGTGGTACGCCATGTTAGGGAAATCATTCTTAGGGCAACAGTTAAATGTAATGATACAATATTGCCTTCCGATAGCCCTTGGCACTTCAAAGTCGGTTGGAACAAACATAAGTACTAATTTCTATCACTACACAGACAATATAAATCCATATAAATATGCTAGAAATTCATTTGAATTAACTATCCGCTATCGCTTTAGAGGTGGAAAGAGCGTTCGGAAATATAATAATAGCCAGACTATCGAAGCGGAATAATTTGATTTTTAATTTATTAGGTCTGCAATATACGATATATATTCATATTTAAATGTACCAAAGTATATTATTTCTACTCAATAATTATTTTTAACGCTCGGACATTAAATAATAAAGTGCAATTACTTAGATTTGTAGCCTTGATAATGCCATATCTCCAAATAGAAAATAAACTTATTATGCTATGAAACGACTTCTTTTGTTTTTGCTCCTTACTAGCTGCCATTTTTGTTTTAAGGCTTCGGGAAATACTCGATCTAAATTAAATAAGTTAGAGCCAATACAAATAACTTCTCTTCAACAAGAAAATTTAATGGCACTTTCCCGACTTTACAGCTACGCTCGCTATTTT
>JAGPIY010000003.1 GCA_018054715.1 Bacteroidaceae bacterium | reverse complement strand
TATAAATAAAACTTGCCATGTTTTTCACCTTTTGAGAAGAACTCAAATCAATAATACCTTGCGTAGCTTGACGCAACATGATTAAATTTTCAGAGAGTGAAGCTGCAGCACGATCCCAATAATGAGGACCTTCATCACAACCTCCATCGGCAGGATAGGCATCCATAAAAGCATCTATACACTTCATCACTGCAGAAACTCCTTGCAATTGCCGTTCACGATTCGTTTCGTTGAACAATATACAAGCTAACCAATTGCTACAAATCCAAGGATTCCAATTCATGCCTGCTGTTTTCCACCAATATTTTCCTTCTAAAGCCGGTACTAATAAACGACGCTCTATCTCACTATCTACACGCTTTGCTACAAGTGGTGAAAAGGCATCAAGTTGCGGACGCAGCATATAAGTAGTCCAAGCTAAAAAACCTGCAGTTTCTGCATTAAATAAATCGACAGTCTGATCTTCAGGAACTGGTACTTTAGCTCCATAATGAGCCGGAATACCCCACCAACTCTCTTCGCAAATGCTTTGTATCCCATTAATTATATCCGGCAAGAATCTACCTTTTCCTTCCATTACTTCTGCCATCACAAGGCAAGCCAATTGTTTTCGTTTAGCAAAACTAAGTCCTTCAAAATTTACTCTATTCCCATTCGTACGATATTCACTAAACACACTTGCTGGAAGAGATTGCCAGGGCTTTCCTAAATACTTTTCACCCAATGAAATATAACTTTGTTGCATTACACTAGGAATAGAATCGCACCAATACGTTGATCCAGCCTGTGGTATTGGTGTAAACTTTTGAGGAGCAACTAATTTTTCACTCCACAAATTTTCAGAATAATGCTTCTCGATATATAATTTCCCAACTTGCGCATACGTTACAATTGGATTAATTCCAATAAATAGAATACCTACTAATAGGCCAAGATAGTTTATTTTCATTCCTCCTATTTTAAAATTCAGAATACAAAGATACTAATTTTCAGAAAAACAAAGCTTATCAATATGGATTATTGCATTTAAAAAAAATAAAACAGCTATATTAGCGTTTATACAGTATATATAAGATCCTCAAATAAAAGAAAGAAAATATGCCGAAAAAGAAATTGATTTTTGCTACCAATAATCGTCATAAACTGGAAGAAGTGAAAGCTATGTTGGGGGAAAAATATGAATTATTGAGCCTAAGCGACATAGGTTGCGAAGAAGATATTCCTGAAACAGCAAATACTTTTGCCGGAAATGCACTGCTAAAAGCCCGATTTGTTAAAGAGCATTTTGGATACGATTGTTTTGCTGATGACAGTGGGTTGGAAGTGGATGCACTACATGGAGAACCGGGTATTTATTCCGCAAGATATGCTTCTATTTCAGATGAGAAATTAGGTTTTACCACCTCAGCAAGCCACGATTCGGGAGCAAATATGGACAAATTACTTCTAAAATTGGCGAAATTAGAATTGGATTCAAATCATAAAATTGATCGATCTGCACAATTCCGTACCGTTACTGCCTTAATAGAAGGAGAGGAAGAACATTTCTTTGAAGGCCTTGTACGTGGTAAAATAATTTCTACCAAACAAGGTGATCACGGTTTTGGTTACGATCCTATCTTTGTACCTGAAGGATATACACAGACTTTTGCAGAACTTTCTGCAGAGACAAAAAATACAATTAGTCACCGTGCACGATCAATTGAAAAACTTTGTACTTTTTTAGCTTCACGGCTTTCATTATTTATTGCACTTTTCATCCTGTTTTGTGGCTATCAATTACCTTTAAAGGCACAATTAGCCATAGGTGAATGGCGTACACATTTGGCGTATAGCGAAGTTACTTATTCAGAACCAGCTAACGATCGTTTGTATGTATTGGCCTCAGGTGCTCTCTTTTCGTACGATATAAACGATGAATCGATCACTACGTATAATAAAGCAAAACAGCTTAATGATCAAGATATTTCATTTATTGTTTACAATAAAAATCAAAATCTTCTTTTTATTCTTTATTCAAATTATAATATAGATTTGTTGACTTCCGACGGAACTGCTTACAACATTCCCGACTACATGAATAAAACACTTTCGCAAGATAAAACAGTAAATAGCCTTAGTACAGTAGGTGACAAAGTTTTACTGAATACCAATTTTGGAATTGTAGAAGTAGATGTGAAAAATAAACTAATAAACAACACTTATATTTTAGATAAACCAATAAATAGTAGCATCTTATATAATGGAATCTTCCTTGCAGCTACTACGAGTGGATTGTTAAAAGGCAATAGCACGGATAATTTGTTAGATATAAATAATTGGCAGCAAATTAATACGACACAATACAAGTGTGTTTCACTTTTCGATTCTCATATATTTCTTTCAAAAGCAGATGAAGGTCTTTTCTTGTTCAACACAGATGATAATGCACTTACATTAGTAAAAAGTGGAAATTTTAATTTAACTCACAACTGCGATAAGTATCTGATTGTTTCAGATGGATGGGATAGTTTTTCTTTCTCCACTTATAACACTAGCGTTACATTTACTCCTACAGTCTGGTTTAAAAATATTAGTTATTTAAATAATCATTACTGGACGGTAAATGCAAAGAACGAATTATTACAAACAACTTTGAATGCAAGTACGAATCAAATAACAGTAGACAACACAATCACCACTCCCGAAGGCCCAATACGCAATTTAGCCGATTATATGCGAGTA
The DNA here is from genome assembly GCA_018054715.1 of Bacteroidaceae bacterium. Lineage (GTDB taxonomy): Bacteria > Bacteroidota > Bacteroidia > Bacteroidales > Bacteroidaceae > UBA1794. The sequence continues at coordinate 29,736 of JAGPIY010000003.1, read as the reverse complement.
GATCATAATCGTGTTTTTGTTTGTGGAGGAGGTATTTCTGCAGATCGATATAATAACCAAGGTACAATCATGGTTTTCGAAAACGAAAAATGGACTTCTTTTCAAGAAGACGGCATCTCGGACTCTACCGGATTAGGATCTTATCGAGATATCACTACTGTAGCTATTGATCCAAACGATCCAACACATGTATTTGCTTCTTCTGCCGGAGAAGGATTATACGAATTTCGTAATGGCAAATATGTAAAACTATATTCTATTAATAATAGTACACTTAATACAGCTTTATCTAGCGATCCAAAACATTTTGTACGTGTAAATGGACTAAACTATGATTCGAATGGTAATTTATGGATGACAAATGTAAGTACCAATACACTCAACATACTTAAAAAAGATGGTACATTTACAAGTCTTTATTATTCGGATATTGCAAAAACACCAACTCCTACCCGAACACTTATTGATACAAGTGGTCGCATTTGGGTAGTATGTAGTAGAAGTACCAATGGTGTGTTTTGCGTAGATACAAACGGTACATTAGAGGATACTTCAGATGATGATACTAAATTTCGATCTTCGTATACAAATCAAGACGGAACTACCATCAGCGGATCTAGTGAAGCATTACGCACTTATGCTATTGCAGAAGACATGGATGGACAAATTTGGATTGGCACAGCTATGGGTCCATTATTAGTAAGCAATCCTTCAAAATGGTTTAATGACAGCTTCACTGTTACTCAAGTAAAGATTCCTCGTAACGATGGAACAGGTCTTGCCGATTATCTTCTTTCCGGACAACGTATTAATGACATCGCAATCGATGGAGGAAATCGTAAATGGTTTGCTACACAAAATAACGGTGTTTATTTGATGAGCGCTGATGGCACGGAAGAAATTCACCATTTTACCACTAGTAATAGTCCATTACCTTCCGATCAAGTAAAAAGTGTTGCCATTCTTCCTCAAACCGGTGAAGTTTTTTTCGGTACAGGAAAAGGTATTATTTCTTACCGAAGCGATGCCACTGAAGCGGAAGCCGAATTTTCGAGTGACGTACACGCTTTTCCAAATCCGGTAAAACCAGATTATTCTGGGTCGATTACTATTTCAGGTTTAGTTTATGACAGTGATGTAAAAATTGTTGATGCAGCAGGGAAACTAGTAAATAAGGGTACTTCAATTGGTGGTACTTTTACTTGGAATGGGTATAATATGCAAGGAAAAAGGGTCACTTCGGGAGTATATATGGTTTTTGCTGCAGATAGTGAAGGTAAAAGCGGAGTTGTTACTAAAATAGTCGTTATCCGCTAATTTAGGATCAAATATTATCGTTTTATCACTTTTTCATTAGGACTCCATTCTTCCGTAGATTTATTATTTTTTGCTTTCTGTATAAAATAAGTACGCATATAATATAATAGATCTTTGGGAGTAGCTGTTTTTTCTAACTGCATATAACTTGTTAGCAGTTCTTCATTATCTTGCAAAAGAGCTTTCAAATCCTCTGCTTTTAATTCTGAAACTTTTTTATTGATCGGTGAAAATACAAATGCTTTCAAATTTTTTTTATTTACACATTCAAAAAAGAATTTTCCATCTTTAAAATAAAAAGCAACAAAACCCTTTGATAAGGATTCTCGTTCATACGATAATAATTGAGCATTAGCATATAATTGTCCTTCACATTCTACAATGAATGTTTTACGAGCAATGGTATAAGCCAGACTACGATCAGTTGTCCAAAAATAATAAGCTGCTTTTTTTTGAAGTAATTGATGTGGCTCATCAAGACTACGTAACTCTACTCCGGAAGGAACTTCACACACATTATTTATATAATTATTGAGCGTAGTATATAATTTAATATTATCTGCTACTGCAGGGATACAAAGTAGGAGGAAAAGAATCCCCAATAAAACCTTTTTCATTTTCTCTTTTTTATATTATAATTTTAATTCAGCAGAAATTTGCAACATTTTTTCAATGCTCTTTACAGCTTTTTTACTCACTTCAGGATCAACTATTATTTCCGGCTGCTCATTCTTTAAACAAGTATAAAGCTTTTCCAGAGTATTTAAACGCATAAAATTACATTCATTGCAAGCACACGTACTATCGTTAGGAGGTGCAGGAATAAATACTTGCGAAGTACATTGTTTTTGCATCTCATGCAAAATACCGCTTTCTGTAGCTACAATAAATTCTTTTTGCTCGGGATGATTCACTGCATACTTCAAGAGAGCCGAAGTAGAACCAATTACATCAGCTATATTTAATACTGCACTCTTACATTCGGGATGAGCTAATACAAGTGCGTTTGGATGTTCTTTTTTTAGTGCTACTATCTTTTCGACCGAAAATTGCTCATGCACATGGCAGGCACCATCCCAAAGTATCATATTGCGACCCGTTACACTATTTATATAATTTCCTAGGTTACGATCAGGGCCAAATATAATAGGAGTATCTTGAGGAAAGCTTTCCACTATTTGACGTGCATTACTTGAAGTAACCACTACATCAGTATATGCTTTAACAGCTGCTGTGGTATTTACATACGAAATAACGGTATGCCCTGGATGCTGCCCTACAAAGGCCGCAAATTCATCTACGGGACAACTATCAGCCAAACTACATCCGGCGGCCATATCGGGCACTAAAACCTTCTTATTTGGACAAAGAACCTTAGCAGTCTCTCCCATAAAATGTACACCACACATAACAATAATATCTGCAGTAGTTTGAGAAGCCCATTGAGCAAGTGCTAAACTGTCACCTACAAAATCAGCTATATCCTGTAAATCGCCTGTTTGGTAGTAATGAGCCAGGATAACAGCATTCTTTTCTTTCTTTAGTTTTTCAATAGAATGAATTAACTCCTCTTTATTCTTCATATCATTATATATATATTATTTATTCTTTAATTCTTTAAAAACTTATGATAATAATAATAGGCTGTTGAAACTGTTTGTAACTTTTTGAAGGTTTATTTGTTTTTTAAGTTATTACCTATAGAATAAAAGTTACTACTAAGTTATAAACAACTATTTTTTCATCATATTTCTGTAAATGAATGAGATAACATTTTTTATGAACAGACTGTTTATACCTGCAAAGTTAATAACTTTTTTCTTTTTACGTATTTAAAATCGGTTAAAAAGTACGTTGATGAATGGATTATATTTTATAGCTAACTTTTTTGGTGGTTTGAAAATCAATGTTATATACTAATTGTAATTGAATTATAAGCTATAAGTTTTCAGAAGTTATGAATCTATTATGCACACTTTCAACAAGGTTATCAACAGGTGTTGATTAATAAGTAGAGGTACTTTTCGACTTTTAATGCACTACTTTTTCAAAATAAATGTTGTATCTTTGCATGACAAAGATTTCTCTTAAAATTAAAAGATATAATGATATGCGTAAATTGTCTGTGCTCGAATTGCAGCGAATGACTTCTGATGAATTTAAAAATGCGAATAAGATACCTCTTGTTGTAGTGCTTGATGAAGTGCGAAGTATGAATAACATTGGATCTGTATTTCGCACAGGAGACGCATTTCGTGTGGCTGCAATATATCTGTGCGGAATAACAGCTACTCCCCCACAGCCGGAAATTCATAAAACGGCATTGGGTGCAGAGGATGTAGTAGACTGGATTTATTTTAAAGATACGTTGGAAGCAGTATGCAGTTTACAGAAAATGGGATATAAAGTTTTTGCCATCGAACAAGTAGAAGGCAGCTGTATGCTGCAAAACGTTGAACTTTCTACTACTGAAAAATATGCCATAGTAATGGGCAATGAAGTGAAAGGAGTAAAGCAAGAAGTGGTTAATCAGTGTGATGGTTGTATCGAAATTCCGCAATATGGTACAAAACATTCTTTAAATGTTTCGGTAACAACGGGCATTGTTCTTTGGGAGATGTTTCAAAAGTTGAAGAAAATATTGTGGTGATTTGTTCTTTTGAATTTATTGGGGAATGTTTATTCTTTTTTCTAATCGTTCAAGAATTGCATTCATTTTGCTGGCTATTTTAGAAGTTTCCCAGAGTTCATTACTAAGCCAAAGAAAAGCCACATCTACGTGAATATCTAAGTTCTTTGCAGTAGTTCTAAGTGCTATTTTTTGCAGACGATAGGTCTCTCGTAATTGGCGTTTTATTCTATTACGCTTTACTGCACGTTTGAAATGACGCTTACTTACACTGAAAAGTACAGAAACCGGTTCTGCAAGTTCTTTATCGTTTAAAGTTTGCATGCATGTTTCTTCTGCTTTTTTTGAAGCTGTGGTAATATAATATACTACACGAATTGGAAAAATGGCAAATGATTCTGAATGTTCTTTATTAAAAAGATTTTCTATTACCTTTTTCTTACAAATTCGTTCACTTTTAGGAAAGCAGAACAAATTGCTTTTTTCTATGCAGTTTTTTGCAGTTGTATTCTTATTAGATGTAGTATTCAAACTGATGACTTTTCAAAGATGTAATATATTTAGAAAAGAAAAGGGTGCAAAAGCACCCTTCTTTATTTCGAACAAGTCTATTTACTTGTTGTTGTTCTTTATAAACTGTTCTAAAGCTACGGTGATTGAAGGCGCTTGAGGAGTAGGTGCTTCCATATCAAGACGTAATCCGGCATCTAATATTGCTTTTGCAGTTTGCGGGCCAAAACATCCTATCTTTGTGTTTTTTTGATCAAACTTGGGGAAGTTCTTTAAAAGAGAATTAATTCCGGAAGGAGTGAAGAAAACAAGCATGTCATAATCGAACGGGTCGTTATCATCGAATGTAGTGCTCACCGTACGATACATTACACCTTCTGTATGTTTTAATTTATTGTTTTCCATGAAGTCGAATACTTCATTGTTGTGTACATCACTCATTGGGGTGAAATAACTTTCTTTGGGATGCTTTAATATTACAGACTTCAAATCTTCAAATTTACCCGTCGCGCCAAAGAATATTTTGCGTTTGCGATACTGCACATATTTTTGAATATAAAGTGCAATGGCCTCTGATACACAAAAATATTTCATATCCTCAGTAATATTTACTCTAAGTTCTTCACAGAGATGGAAGAAATGATCAATAGCATGGCGTGAAGTAAAAACAATTGCAGAGTAATCTAGAATAGAAATTTTTTGTTGTCTAAACTCCTTCGATGACAGAGGTTCCACCTTTATAAATGGGCGGAAATCGATATCCACATTGTATTTTGATGCAATATCAAAATAGGGTGATCTTTCCGAAGTGGGTTTCGGTTGGGAAATCAAGACTTTCTTTATGCTCACAATCTTTTTATTTTAATTGCAAAAAGTTATTAGTTTCGAATAATCCTAATACTATCAGTACAAGTGGTATTATTTCAAGGGCACAAAGGTACAAAATAAAATAGATTTTTCCATGAAAATGGAGAGAAAAAAGCTTTGAACCTTTGAAAAACAGTATAGATTTTACCAATATTAACAAAACAACACCAATAAAAAGATAAATTTGCGAAGGAAGGTTGTGATAAATGGTGATTAATACCAATGGGAAGGAGAAAAATAGAAGTGCAAGATCTGTTGCATAATAACATTTAATCCAAGCTTCGGTAACATCTTTATTAAAGAAAATCCAACCAATAAATTTGTAAATAAGGATTTTTATAGTTTTTCCTACGAATATGAGTCCTGTATATATAGCCAATTTTGTAAATGGATCGAATGAATTTCTGTAGGTTACAACATCGTTTGTAGTATATTCTAAGAAGAAGAGACTTCCGATGAGACATAATTGTATTTCAAAAAATATACGAAATTGTATTTCTTCTCTTGTGGTAGGAGATGGATATGGATAGGATTGATTATCGAAAAGATCTTTCAATTCTCGCATGATCGTTTTTCCTCCTTTCGACAAAAAATAGCAACAGCAAATAAAGCAGAGGAGGATAAGGATGCCTATCCATGAGTCGTGGATGAGATAATATGGAATGAGTCGACCATTCATATTGTAGCAAATTTACTAAGTGCTAGATCCCAATCTGGAGTTTGTTCAATAAATGTAAGTGCTTGTTTGGGAGTCTTTGCCACTTGCCATAATTCACCATGTAATTTTCGCATGAATTGTTCATCAATGCAATGACTTAATTGTTGAATCAGGTTGTCATAAAACCCATTGATATTTAGTATGACAATGGGTTTTACAAAGAGTCCCAGTTGCTTCCAAGTAATTATTTCAAGAATTTCTTCCAGCGTGCCGATGCCTCCCGGCAAGGCAATGGTACCATCGCTTAAATCGGCCATTGTTTTTTTGCGTTCGTGCATGTCGTTTACTTCAATAAGTTCACTTAAGCCGATGTGTTGCCATCCCCGTTCTATCATAAAATGAGGAATAACGCCTATTACATGTCCTGCTTCAGCCAATGCCGCATCAGAGGTAGCTGCCATTAGCCCCATATTTCCTGCACCATTCACTAAATTCCATTTCTTTTGGGCAATTAGTGTGCCCAATTCCTGGGCGGCTTGAAAATATGCCGCATCAATTTTGGTGCTTGATGCGGCATACACACATATATTCTTCATAATTTAAAAACGAGAATTAAGAGACTCATTTTTGAAGCGTTTTTTATTTCTTAAAAAATGCATTGCGAATAATGTCAACAGCATCGAGTTTCTCCCATGTAAAAAGCTCGACAGTAAGTTCGCGACTTGGAAAGTGAGGATCCTTACTTTCGAAATGTTTGGTTACGGTTTTAGGTGTACGTCCCATGTGTCCGTATGCAGCAGTTTCTACATAAATAGGATTCCGTAGTTTCAGTCGGTCTTCAATTGCTTTAGGTCGCAAATCGAAAAGCTTCTGAATCTTTTTAGCAATTTCACCATCGCTGAGTGCTACCTTATTGCGTCCATACGTATTTACATAGATGCTAATAGGTTCTGCTACTCCGATAGCATACGAGAGTTGTACCAGAATTTCGTCTGCTACTCCGGCAGCCACCATGTTTTTAGCGATATGACGTGCGGCATAGGCAGCGCTACGGTCTACTTTCGAAGGATCTTTACCCGAGAAAGCACCTCCTCCGTGTGCTCCTTTTCCTCCATAGGTATCTACGATTATTTTTCGTCCTGTAAGTCCGGAGTCACCGTGTGGGCCACCGATTACAAATTTTCCGGTTGGGTTTACATGATAAATTATATGATCGTTGAAAAGGGCTAAGATTTCGGGGCGAGAGATTCCTGCTTTTACGCGAGGAATAAGGATTTCAATGACGTCTTTCTTGATTTTCGCAAGCATAGCTTCGTCCTCATTAAGGAACTCATCGTGTTGGGTAGAAACCACAATCGTGTCAATACGCAAAGGTGTTCCTTCGTCACTATATTCAATGGTCACCTGACTTTTAGCATCCGGGCGCAAATACGTCATAACCTTCTCTTCGCGGCGGATTTCTGCCAGTACAAAAAGAATACGGTGACTTAAGTCGAGTGCTAGAGGCATGAAGTTCTCAGTTTCATTAGTGGCATAACCAAACATCATACCTTGGTCGCCTGCACCTTGATTCATGGGGTCTTCGCGTTCTACTCCACGGTTGATGTCAGCACTTTGTTCGTGAATGGCATTCAAAACGCCACAAGAGTTTCCTTCGAACATATATTCGCCTTTCGTATAGCCAATACGTTTAATTTGGCGACGAGCAATTTCAGGAAGATCCACGTACGCCGTAGATTTCACTTCTCCAGCCATGATCACCTGTCCGGTGGTCACGAGTGTTTCGCAAGCTACTTTTGAACTAGGGTCGAAAGCCAAAAGTTCATCAAGTACGGCATCCGATATTTGATCGGCTACCTTGTCGGGGTGTCCTTCGGACACCGATTCGGATGTGAATAAATAAGCCATATTATCAATTATTATTTAATGGATTTTATCTTTTTCATTTGTGCTATTTCATGTTTGTCATGGGTTTTTGATTTAAGATATCCGGATAGATTTCAACAAGCGGCTTTAATACAAAAGGTCTTTCCCACATAGAAGGGTGAGGCAAGCTCAGTTCGAAAGTATCTATTTTTAAATCATCATACATCAAGATGTCGATATCAATAATACGATCTTCGTATTCCTGATTTTTTGTTTTATTTATTCGTCCCATTTCTTTTTCAATATCTTGCAATTTTAGCAGCAAAGAAAAGGGAGTTAAGTTCGTTTCAAGTTCAACAGCGGCATTTAGAAACAAATTTTTTGTTTGCATATTCCATGGCTCTGTGGTATAAAAGGAGGATTGTGCAACGATTTCCCCGCAATATTTTTTTATTTTCTCAATAGCCTGTTGCATTTGTTGCTCTTTGTTACCTAAATTGGAACCTAACGAGAGGTACACTTTTGCCATAATATACTTTATTTTGCTTGTTTGTTCTTAAGATGTATATGAAATCAATCAATAATCAGCATGGCATCACCGTATGTGCCAAATGAATAGCCTTCTTTTAGTGCAACATCGTATGCTTTCATGATTACTTCATATCCTCCAAAGGCAGCAACTAGCATGAGCAAGGTAGAAAGTGGCATGTGGAAGTTTGTAATCATCGCATCTGCTACGGTAAATTCATAAGGAGGGAAAATAAATTTATTAGTCCATCCGTTGTATGCTTTTATTTTTCCGTCTGTGCTTACCGTGCTTTCTATTGCCCGCATTACCGTAGTTCCTACCGCACAGACTTTACTTTCGCGTTCTTTAGCAGTGTTTACTTCTTGTACGGTTTGTTCGTTAACCACCATTTGTTCGGAATCCATTTTGTGTTTTGTCAGATCTTCCACATCAATTTCCCGGAAGTTTCCCAATCCGGCATGCATGGTGAGAAAAGAAAATTCAACACCCTTAATTTCAAGGCGTTTCATTAGCTCGCGTGAGAAGTGCAGACTGGCAGTAGGCGCAGTTACAGCCCCTTCATTCCGGGCAAAAATACTTTGAAAACGTTCTGCATCTTCCGGTTCTACCGGCCGATTAAGGATGGCATGTGGCAGTGGTGTTTCGCCCAAGCTATAAAGTGTCTCTTTAAATTCCTCGTGCGATCCGTCGTAAAGGAAGCGCAATGTTCGCCCGCGTGAGGTGGTATTGTCGATAACCTCTGCAACCAACGAATCGTCTGGACCGAAATAAAGTTTGTTTCCGATACGTATTTTTCGTGCAGGGTCTACCAATACATCCCAAAGACGCATTTCCGAATTGAGTTCACGAAGTAAGAAGACCTCTATTCGAGCTCCTGTTTTTTCTTTGTTTCCATACAATCTTGCCGGAAATACTTTAGTATCATTGAACACAAAAAGGTCTTTATCATCGAAATACTCGATTAAATCTTTGAAGAGACGGTGTTCAATCTCTCCTGTTTTGCGGTGCACTACCATCAGTTTACACTCATCGCGGTAATAAGAAGGGCGTTGTGCAATCTTCTCAGCCGGTAATTTGAATTTGAATTGTGACAGTTTCATTTTTTAATCTATTTTGAAGTTATTTCGATGTCGCTTTTTTTATGCGGCAACACATTATCTATCCACTCTTGTAGTTCTTCTACTGAAAGACACATATTTAAATGTGCTTCTCCTATTTTTGTACGTTCTAGCGCAATGAGATGTGCTCCACTTCCTAGTGCTAGTCCGATATCACGTGCTAGAGCCCTTATGTAAGTACCTTTACTGCATACCACTCTTAGTTTTAATACGGGTAATTCGCAGTGTAGAATTTCGATGTCGTCGATAACGAGTATTTTTGTTTTTAGTTCGACTTCTTCTCCGGCTCTAGCTAATTCGTATGCTTTTTTACCATTAATTTTGCAGGCAGAAAAAGCTGGTGGAACTTGTTCTATTTGGCCCAAAAAATGGGGTAATATTTCTTCTATTTTCTCCCGAGTAATATGTTCCCAAGGATAGGTTGCATCAATTTCTTTTTCAAGATCGAAAGAAGCCGTAGTAGCTCCTAATTTCAATGTTGCAATATATTCTTTTGTTCCTTCTTGGAATTCACTAATTCGTTTAGTGGCTTTTCCAGTACATACAATCATTACTCCTGAAGCAAGAGGATCGAGGGTTCCGGCATGGCCTACCTTTAATTTCTTTTCATATAGCCGATGTTGCAGTGGATATTTAAGTTTGGCAACAAGGTTAAATGATGTCCAATTTAAGGGTTTGTTTAAACAAAAAATAAGTCCTTCTTTAGCTTGCTCAGGAGTAATCTGAGTAGGCAATGAGGCGCGAGTAACTACTAGTTGCGGTATATCTTGTTTTTGATTCATTTAAAGAATTTGAAGATTATGCCCATTTAGGAGCATAATGAGTATAATACCTCCCACAATGATACGATACCATCCAAAAGCTTTGAATCCATATTTTGTAAGAAAGCTAATAAAAAATTTGATAGCCATCATTGCTACTATGAATGCAACTACATTCCCGATTAGCAAAGTGGTCAAATTATCTGTAATAACGCTTCCGTCTCCTTCTTTAAAGAATTTCAGAACACTATATACTGTAGCAACAAACATGGTAGGTACAGCTAAGAAGAATGAAAATTCAGCAGCAGCTTTACGCGTCATCTTTTGTGACATTCCCCCCACAATGGTTGCCATGGAGCGCGATACTCCCGGAATCATTGCAATGCATTGAAAGACTCCTATTATAAAGGCTTTCTTTTCGCTTACTTTAGTGTCTTCTTTTCCTTCTTTGAAGATGCGGTCACAGAAAAGCATGAACACACCTCCAAGCACAAGCATCACAGCTACTACAGTTACACTTTCAAGTAGCGTATCGATGAAATCTTTAAGTAGAAATCCGATAATTGCTGCCGGAATGAACGCAACCAGAAGCTTCCAATAGAAATCCCATTTGTGCAAAAAGCGTTTTAATGCGCTGGTATTTTCCGGACAGGGCTTTCGGTTGAATTTGAAAAAGCGGTTCCAATAAAGCACTACCACCGAAAGAATTGCTCCGAACTGAATGATGACAGTAAAAGCCCGCACAAAAGGGGTACTTTCAACGCCCAATATATTTTGGGTAATTATCATATGCCCGGTACTTGATACGGGTAAGAATTCAGTAAGCCCTTCAACAATGGCAATCATTATTGTTTGGAAAATAGTCATATCTCCCATTTTATTTAACCTTATTGGTGGTTACATTCTCAGCCTTGTTATCTTCCGTTGCGCTATTAAAATTTGTTTTTGGTTTCAGCATCACTGCAATTCCGATGGTAATGAAACCAACTAGGCAAGCTAGTGGTGCAACGCGAATGCGGCGGAAGCTGAAGATATCAGAATCAAAATGGGTTGCTGTAGATCCGGCTCCCGACATTAATATGAATCCAAAGATGACAATTGCCATGCCTATAGCTAGAACAATGAAGTTTGTTTTCCCAAATGCGAGTTTATTTTTATCCATGACGTTATTTTTTAGTTGAAGTAATGAAAGCGCTTTAATTATGAAACATTTGATTATTTTTCATTTTTAAAAAATGGTTGATGCTCAGTAAACCTGCAAATCCGGTAATAAAGATGCCTGAGCCTAGTACTGATCCGCAAACAATTAGCAGAATTTCAGGGCTGATGATGCAGGACAGTTCAGGTTCGTAATTTAATAGCCAAATGGCTCCTCCCATTAATATACAGGAGGCGATGACGCCGGCTAATAAGCCAATAACAATGCAGCGTATCAAGAATGGTTTTCGTATAAAGCCCCATGAGGCCCCTACCAAATACATCGTATAGATTAAGAATCGTTGACTGAATACGGCCAAACGCATCGTGTTATTGATTAGAGCAAATGAAATCAGTGCAAATAGTGCTGCTAATGCACCTAAAACGATTGCTATAAATTGAATGTTATGGTTTACGCTTTTTACGAGTTCTTTTTGATATACCACTTCTGCTATTTGTGTGCGCTTTTTAATTCGTTTCTCTATTATAGAGAGACTATCCGGATTCGCATAATTTGCAGTAAGTTGAACTTCTAACATGGGAGTATAGGGGTTATATCCTAGAAACTCTCTGGCATCAATACCCAATTCCTTGCTTTGCTCTCTTAAAGCTTGATCTGCGCTGATGTAGGTTAATTGCTTCACAAAAGGCTCTTTGCGTAGCTCGGTTTGCATCTTGATTAGTTCCGCCTCTTTCATATCCGGATCTACATAGATCGAAAAGCTGATGTTTTCACGCACAAATTGACTTAAGTTGTGGGCGGTAAGTAATGACATTACGATCGTACCAATTAATAACAGTACGAGTGTGATGCTGATTCCGCTGGTTACTCCTTGCATTCCGAGGTGCACACTAACGCTTGCTTTATATTTTTTTTTCATCTATTTTAAGTAGCCTAATTAGCACAGTGTATATAAAATCGTGCAAAGTTATATATAATATGTAATCTACGCAAGGTTTTTAAAGATTCTTAAAGAAAAAAGATATTTTTGTCGTTTTACTTGCAAGTTTCAACAGAAAGTTATACCTTTGTGCCCGAAATATCAGAGAATGGTATTCCGGACTTGTAGCTCAGTTGGTTAGAGCAACAGACTCATAATCTGGAGGTCCTAGGTTCAAGCCCTAGCTGGTCCACGTTAATTAAGTGCAACTTTCTATGAAAGCTGCACTTTTTGTTTTTATACCGTGTAATATATCATTTCAAATATTTTATACCTGTACATTTGCTGCCTCCACGCAAGGTTTTACCGTCTATAGTAACTACCCCCTTATATTTATTATAGGTCTCAAGCATCCGTTGGTCTGTTGATGCGTAATGAGAGGCATACAGGTCTTTGATTATCTCCCAAATGTAATAATTCACTGCCGGAAGATGCTCTTGACAAAGAGTATAAAAACTACCGTCTGATAAGTGGGAAAAGCGCTCAAAATCGATGTTTCAAGACTTTTAGAAAGCTGCAAATACGCTGCTGCGGAGACACTTACTTTTTTTTTGCTATCCATGGTGAATAGTTTATATGGTGAAAATTCATTATGAACATCAAACCAGTTTAAATAAATGATGCATATAAATGGAACTTTGCAGATCCTTATTCAATGTGAATTATTTTTGACTTGATAGAGAATCTAATAATTTTTATTCGTTTTTCTTTTTTTTTGTTGTAGGCAACACTTCCAGCATGGTGTCTCTTGGAAGTTTTGGAGGCTATCTCATCGTAGGCTTTGATCGTCCTATAGTCCACAATCCACAAAATCCTTATGGCGTGGATTTCTCTATAGAAGGAAATTCTTTTTTTGGGGGGGTAACTTCTATGGACAATGGTGTGAACCAGGAGTTGTGCAAGTAATGAAATACCCTAACCTTAAAGCTCCAGTCGACAGCGAGTGAAAGTGGCACTGCAAAAATAACACTTCAAATAAACTTAAACGGGAAATTAGCAGAAACAAGTTTCTTTGTCCATGCCACCACCACCTCGATAAACGAAATCGAATCTTCCCAACTGAAAATTAGTTCAGACCAAGGTCAGTTAACCCTTTCCGATTTACCCTACCATGTAGATGTCCGTATTTATAACATGGCAGGAGTCTTAGTCTATTCCGGAACAGCTGCCAATAATAAACTCGTTGTCACTTTACCACAAGGTCAGATTTATGTCTTGAAAGTTGGAGAAAAAGAGTACAAAATTCTATTATAAAGCACAAATAGCGTTTGTCGGGATTCCTCTTTCATCTTTCAGTTCGCTTACAAACACCTGTTTTTTAGGGTAATAATCCTGAAACATCATCTTTCAGAGATCTTTCAGGATTATTTATGATAATTTCTCGGTGCAGGTTGATAATACGGCATGCGCGATGTACCGATGCGAATCAGGCGGCCTTCTTCCACGAGCGTATCAAGTTGGTGGGTTGCAGTGCTGCGAGTAGAAAAACTGATTTTCTGAAACTGTGTACATGTGATGCAATCCGTATCTTTAAAATATTCTGTGTTAGGATGTAATAAAAGTCTTTTTCTCAGTTCTTGCAGAAAAATGAAAATTACGTCCTTATCGAAACAATTACTGCCAGCTGCTGAATTCATTTTTACCAGCTGGTAAAAATGAATTCAGCAGCTGGCGAATATGATTTCGCCAACTGGCATTCATCCGTCGCGACTTCTTGACCGACCCTACCGGTAGCCGTCGTTTCCTTTGTGTAGAAGTAAATCGTTGAGCCGTACCTTGATGAAACTCGCCGTGGAGCGAATTTATGCAGAGCAAGGAAACCGTTATCGCGTGGTTTGTTTGCAAGTAGTGCGGTGATGAAGGGGTGAAAAATTTCGGCTGAAAGATACCTGAAAGATTTTTTCAAACTATTCAGGTTAAATCAATTGTATATCAGCTATTTACGGTGATTCTGAAAGATTGAAAGATCTTTTCCAGAAATCTTGTTTTAAATAGAATAGAGCTCTTTTTTGTAATATATCAATAAAATTATTTTAGAGTTGATGTAAAGTAGTTCATTTGTAAGCTTAAGATCACGATTTGAACAGAAGATTTATAGAATGACTGAGAGCTATAGTTGTCTCAAAAGGAAGAATCGATAAGTAAGATATTTATATTGATGAATGTAAATAGATGCAAAAAACGAGAGCCTTAATAAAAATAACATCAAAAGAATTTGCTATTATGAACTTTTGTTCATTACTTTGCAAAATAACAAACAAGAGGGAAAGGAATTCATCGCAAATTAGTTTCTCTTTTAAATAATGCTGACTTCTTTTACAAAGTGAACATACGATAAGTTGAAATTGCAGAAAGAATCATATAAAAGAGTTTTATACGCATGGGTGTTCCTTTTAACACTCATGCCTGTTTATGTGGTTAAAGCATTTCATTCGCATGAAGCAAAGACAATTCAACATCATGATCACAAAAATGATATTGAGGATGATTGTTTTATTTGCCATTTTGTTTTATTTCCTTTTTCAGAAGTAGAGTATATTACTTTCTCATTCTTACACTTAGAGGAGTATAATTATCTCGTTCTGAAAATTTTGGCGTTTTATCAAACTCCACATTATTCGTACGGTCTTCGGGCACCTCCTTTGTTTTTTTAGTTTTATATACATGCAGATTCGGCAGAAAGAATAAAATAATCAAGACGATTTTAAGACAAAAGAAAATCGTCCTGACTGTTTTTGGTTTCTGTTACTTTCTTGCTATCAATATTTAAGAACAAAAACAAAGAAAAATATGAAAAAATATATTTTATTTATCCTTATAACAGTATTCTCTATAAAGCTAAATGCACAAATTTTAAAGGGAAAAGTTATTGACAATGAAGATAAAAAACCACTTGTCGGAGTAAATGTATATGCTCCCGACCTAAATAGAACAGTAAGTACCGATGCTGAAGGAATATTCATTTTTACGAATATTTCTCATGAAAAAACTCGATTGGTATTTTCCCGTTCAGGGTATGAAAAAAGTATTCAAATACTCGATTCTAAAAAAGAAACTGAATTGCTGATTTCTTTAAAACCCGCTTTTATACAAATTGAAGAAATTGTTGTAACTGGAGGAACAAGTTCCTCACAACATGAAAATGCAATAAAAATTGATGCGATAAAAAAGAGTGATTTATCGCTAGTTGGAACACCTAATTTAATGGAGTCAATTACTTCTGTACCAGGAGTAGATATGATTTCTAAAGGATCGGGTATTTCAAAGCCGGTAATTCGGGGACTTTCAATGAATGACATTCTTGTTTTAAACGATGGGGTTCGTATAGAGAATTACCAGTTTAGTGAGAATCACCCATTGGGAGTTGATGATGTTAATCTTGATAAAGTAGAAATAGTGAAAGGGCCGGCTTCAATGTTATATGGCTCTGATGCAATTGGTGGAGTTCTAAACTTTGTGAAAGAAAGTCCGGCGCCTGTTGACAAGATAGAAGGAGAGTATGGACTTCAATTGCATTCGAATACGCTTGGGATCAATAATTCATTTAAAGTAAAAGGCGCATCAAAGCATTTTTTTGGAGGAATTGCATTCTCAAAAAAAAATAATGCGGACTATAAGCAAGGAGGAGGCGATATAGCTAAAAACAGTAGATTTAACGAACTATCTTTAAATGCAAATATTGGATATACAGCAAAAATAGGAAGTTTCAAGTTGAATTACGATTATTTTGGGCAAAAATTAGGTATGTGTGTTCCCGCTGTGCAATCGTTAATTACGGAAAGAGGGCGTAAAAACAAAATATGGTATCAGGACTTGGATCATTACTTGATTTCCTCAAAAAATATTCTGCTACTAGGATCATTTAGGTGGGAAAATAATATAGCTCTGCAAAGTGCATTTCGAAAACTAAAAACAGTGCTCGAAGACCCAACAGTTCAAATGAGATTAAATACGCTAACTTACGAATCTAAACTCTATTTCCCTTCTACAAAGAACTCTGAGTACACATTAGCTTTACAAGGAATGAACCAGACAAATAGAAATCAGCATCATCGGATTTCAGAGTTTTTACCTAATGCTGATGTTAATTCACTAGGAGCTTTGCTACTTGCACAACACAACTTTTTCTCTCGATTAAAAGTGCAAGGGGGGCTTAGATATGATGGATATAGCACAAAAACGAAAAGTATGGGTGACAAAGATGCTTCCAGTTATCGTGCTCCTTTAAAAAAGGATTTTCATAGCTTCAATGGATCTGCTGGATTTACTTATAATCTTAGCGAACAACTTTTTATACGATCAAATTTTGCAAAAGCTTACCGTGTGCCTAATTTATCGGAACTAACCTCGAATGGGCTTCATGGTAGCCGCTACGAAATTGGTAATAGTAATTTAAACCCCGAAAAAGCATATGAAGCCGATTTAAGTCTACATTATCATATAAAGAATTTTTCTTTCGATTTGGCAGGTTTCTATAATCATGTTAATGACTATATTTTCATTTCTCCTACAAACGAACAAACCAATGATGGAGTTTCTATTTATCAATTTTCACAAACTGATGCCCGATTATATGGTGGAGAAACTGCATTTGAATATCGCTCTGTTTATTTGCCTTGCTTGTCTGTGAAAGGAAATTATTCTATCGTTATTGGAAAAGAAAAAGGAGGAGATTATCTGCCTTTTATTCCTGCTCAAAAAGTGCGATTGAAAATTTTTGCAGGAAAAGAAAAACTTGGCTTCATAAAAAAGCCTTCAGTTTGGTTCGGTATTTCGAAAACGTTTAAACAGACTCATCCTTCTTTGTATGAAACAGAAACTGATGGTTATACACTTTGTGATGCAGGAATTGATTTGAAAATTAAATCATTTTACCGAGATATAAATTTATCGTTTATAGCAAGCAATCTTTTCGATGTGAAATATTATGATCACCTTTCCACTTTGAAGTCAATAGGTATCTATAATTCGGGGCGAAATATAAGCTTTGCTCTTAGCATACCATTTGGCAACTAATATTAGGTAGAGAAGCTCGCAGTAGCATTTAATAATTCGGCCACTATACGCAAATTATAGTGGCCGAATTAATCATTTAAAGATGTTTCCCTAATTTACTTTCTACCTCTTCTTTTGATATTTTCTTTGTACAGAAAAACCAATCATAACAATGAAGGTCTTTTTCTACTCCGTCAACACGATCTTTGGCTACACCGCAAGAACCTGCAGGTGGAATAATAACCTCATCACCCGGGCGCCAATCAGCAGGTAGTGCTACACCAAAATTATCGACAGTTTGCAAACCGATTAATACTCTTTTTATCTCATCGAAATTGCGTCCTAATGATAAAGGGTAGTACATAATAGTGCGAATTTTATCTTTTGGATCAATAAAGAATACAGCACGTACAGCAGATGTTGTACTTTCACCTGGTTGAATCATTCCGTAGAGTTTTGCTACATTCATCGAGATATCTTCAATAAGAGGAAATTTAACCTCAATATTTTTCATCCCTTTAAATTCAATCTTCTCTTTAATAGTTCGTAACCAAGCAATGTGGCTGTGAATTCCATCGATAGAGATACCAACCAATTGGCAATTTAAATCTTCAAATTCCTGTGCCATTTTACCGAAAGTCATAAATTCCGATGTGCATACGGGTGTAAAATCAGCAGGATGGGAGAACAGGATTTTCCATTTGTCTTTATAGTCAGAAGGAAAATTGATAGGACCTTGTGTTGTTACCGCTTTGAACTCGGGAGCTGGCTCGCCGATGCGTGGCATTACGTTTACTTCGTTCGTTTCCATATTCTTTTCTTTTTAATTTATTAATGACTCTTTTCTTTTGAGAATTTTCTTTTTACAAAAATACGAATAAAGAAAATACAAATCAAACAGTTTTTATCTATCCTTGTATTGATAAAAACGATGCCATTTTCGGGAAAAGGCTAGTAGACTAATCTTCATTCTTTTGTTATTTTGCTGGAATGCACCGGCAGGACAAATGTGGATACATTTCTGGCATCCATTAATGATTCTCTTGAGGCAATTATTGGCAAATGAATTGAGTCTCTTTTTGGGCAAAATAGGCCTAAGTGTCGCTCATTACATGCTTGAAAATATAAAATGAAAGTTTTTCTCTTCTTTGTGCTTTTATTCTGATTTCCCATCCTTCGTTAAAAAAAGATTAAATGTTTTGATAATGAACATTTGTTCATTATCTTTGTGCGCTAAGAGTATATATAATTTTTTAGAAGAGATTTATTTATACGTTTTAATTATTAACCCATTAGAAAATCATATATGGAAAAAGTTTTTAGAAGAATGAGCTTGTTTATTCATCCAGCTGGCAGGATTATTTTATTTGTTGTGTCTGTTTTGTATTTAATTCTTTTTTTGTTGAGCTTAAATTTCGTGAAAGATAAATATTTTCTTTTTTTAGTCATAATAGGCTGTGTTACATTCCTTTTTTTCTTTTACTTTTTCAGAAATCCTGAGCGGATAGTTGCTTTTAATAATCAAATTGTATATGCTCCAGCGGATGGTAAAATAGTTATGATAGCTGAATCTTTTGAGGATGAGTATTTGAAGAAGAACTGTATAAAAGTATCTATTTTTATGTCGATGCTTAATGTTCATGTTAATCGTTATCCAATAAGCGGTGTGATTAAATATAGCAAATATCATCCTGGTCGATATTTTATTGCGCATTATCCAAAGGCTTCTGAATTTAATGAGCATAATACAATAGTAATTGAAACGGAAGAAGGCGAATCTGTTTTAGTAAAACAAATAGCAGGTACAGTTGCTAGAAGAATCGTTTGTTATGCAAATGTTGGTAGAAATGTTGTGCAGGGTGAGGATTTAGGATTTATTAAATTTGGTTCTCGAGTTGATTTGTTTTTGCCCATTGGAGCGGATCTTGTAATAAAAAACGGGCAGAAAGTGAAAGGCAATAAGACAGTCATTGCTTATATAAAAAAAGATTGTTGTTCTGAAAATTGAGATTGTATTCTGAGAAATAGAGATTGACAAGAAGATGGATGCATTTTATAATGAGATGCAGTTATTCGCTTAGTGGGTTCTATTTATATCTTTATACAGTTCATTTAGGGGCGATATAAAGAAAGTTAAATGTTTTACTTCTCTTGTCTATTATGAACAAATGTTCATTATATTTGCCGAATAAATAAATAAAACGATGTCAGGAAGACCCAAAATTACACGGAAAATAGCTATTGCCCCAATTGCTTCTGGTTTTAGACCTTATGGTATGGTTCAGGCGGCTAAGAAAAAAGATTCTATTTTTTTATATTATGAAGAATATGAAGCTTTGCGGCTTTGCGACTATGAAAAGTATACACAAGTAGAAGCATCTGTTTTTATGAATGTATCTCGTCCTACATTAACGCGAATATATATTTCTGCAAGAGAAAAAATAGCGCAAGCTTTTGTAGAGGGAAGAAACATTATTATTGAAGGTGGAAAAGTCTGTTTTAATAATGAATGGTATGTGTGCGATTCTTGCAAAAGTTTTTTTAACGATCCTAAAGAAGAAGCGCCTAAGAAATGTCCTTTATGCGGTAGTGTTGATTTTCATACTTGCGATGAGTCAATTGGGAATGAAGCTAGTGTTTCTACTCATTTTGGCAACTCTGGGTGTGGAAGAGGGCTTTGTTCGAATCGGAGGCGAAGAGCCAAATGTTGTAAGACAAATAATTTTTAAATCTATAAATTTATGAAAGTAGCTATTACAAGCAGTGGAAACACTTTAAAGAGTAAACTCGATAGAAGATTTGGTAGATGCTCTTATTTTGCTATTTATGATACTGAAACAGAACAAGTGGATTTTATTCAGAATTCTAGCAAAGAGGTAGAAGAAGGGGCTGGCCCTGCTGCAGTTCAGTTTGTGGCTTCAATTCCGGTAGAGAAAATTGTTTCAGGGGAATTCGGATTCAAGATAAAATCTTTGTTAGTAGAACTGAAAATTCAAATGATTGCAGTAAAGGATATTGCAGTTACAGTGGAGGATATCGTTTTACTTTTAAAAAATAATAATGAATAATTAAGCAACATGAATAAACGAATTGCTATTCCTGTAGAAAACGAAATGCTATGTTTGCATTTTGGACATTGTGAATATTTTTATATTGCAGAAGTAAATGACCATGAAATTTTAGAAGAAACGAAAGTTATTCCTCCTGCTCATGAACCGGGGCTTTATCCTGCTTGGGTAGCTGAGAAGGGGGTAACTCTAGTTATTGCCGGTGGAATGGGCGAAAAAGCTAAAGAACTTTTTCGAAAAGAAAATATAGAATTGCGAATTGGAGCAATAACGAAAAGTCCCAAAGAATTAATACTCGATTATCTAGAAGGAACTCTTTCTTCTGGAGCTAATGCTTGTACTCATAAATGAAGATAGCAATTGCTAGCGGGAAAGGAGGAACGGGTAAAACGTTTGTGTCTACAAATTTATATGATACTTTTTCTCGTATGGGGCTTTCTACGGGTTTAATAGATTGTGATGCAGAGGCTCCAAATTCTTTCCTTTTTTTTACTTCAAAGAAAGTAAAAGAAGTTCCGGTTGTAGAATATCGTCCAATATTAGATCTTTCGAAATGCGTGTTTTGTGGAAAATGTGCAGAATATTGTCATTACAATGCTCTTTTATTTGTAGGAAAAATAAAGAAATTAAAATTCCTTGAGAGCTTATGTCATGGTTGTGGAGCTTGTTCTTTTGCTTGCGATTTCTCTGCAATTGAAGATTCGTATGCAACCATAGGGAAAATTACTTTTTATGAGCCTGATAGAAAGGAAAATATTTTGCTTGAAACTCAAATAATTCCAGGTGTTTCATCTCCTGTTCCAGTAATTAAAGAAGCTTTTAAACTTATTTCGGAGGAGAGTATTGAGTATCTTCTTTTAGATTCTCCTCCCGGAACTTCTTGCCCTTTTATTCAAACAGTTGTTCATGCAGATTATGTGGTTCTTGTTACAGAACCTACTCCTTTTGGGTTAAGTGATTTAAAGCAAGCTGTTAATACGTTACGAGTTTTAAATAAAAAAATAGGAGTTGTTTTAAATCGATCTGATATTGGTGATAAAGCCGTTTATGATTATTTGGCTAAGGAATCAATTCCTTTATTAGCTGAGATTCCGTTCGAGAAAGAGATTGCGCAATTATATTCGAATGGAAAGATTGCTGTACGAAAAATGAAAACGTTGCAAGTTGTATTTGAAAATCTTGCTCAAACTATTATAAATTATGGAAATAGCTGTAATTAGTGGAAAGGGTGGTACAGGAAAATCGAGTGTGTGTGCTGCTTTTATCACTATTGCTCAGAAAGCAATAGCAATTGATTGCGATGTGGATGCTTCCAATTTATATTTGTTGTTTTCGCCTATCCGAGATCAGGAATATGTTTTTGTATCAGGCTATCAAGCTGTAATTGATTCTCAACGTTGCAATAATTGTGGTTTGTGTCTTGAATCTTGTCGTTTTGGCGCGATTACTTTATATGATGAAGAAATCAAAATATCGGAAACGAGTTGCGAAGGCTGTTTTCTTTGTTCGCGAATTTGCCCCACACAGGCTATAGAGATGCTTCCTGCAGATAAGAGCCGCTTTTATGTGGGAACTTTCCGATATGGAAAAATGGTATATGGATATTTAGCTCCGGGTGAAGAAAATTCAGGGAAATTGGTAAGTAAGATACGGCGTAAGGCTCATGAAGAAGCTCGTAAAAATGGTTGTGATACTCTTATCATAGATGGCCCTCCAGGTATTGGCTGCTCTGCTATTTCTACGATCACGGGAGTGGATCGAGTTGTAGTAGTTACTGAGCCAAGTCTTTCCGCATTTCATGATTTACAACGTATTATTATAGTTGTTCGTCAATTTTCGCTCCCGATTTTTGTTATTATCAATAAATGTGATTTAAACCTTACGATGACCATTCAGATTGAAAGATGGTGTCAGGATGAAAATATTCCAGTAGTGGCTCATTTACCCTTTGATATAGAAGTTGTGAAGGCAATGGTGGCTGAAAAAACCATTGTTGAATATCAGCCTGATCATAAAATAGTAAAATTACTTCAAAATGCATATTATCAAATTATTAAAAATTAATTATGGAAGATAGAATTAATAACGCAGTTCAACTTTTTAAAAGTGGATATAATTGCTCTCAATCTGTATTTGTGGCTTTTGCTGATTTGTATGGCTACAGCGAGGAACAAGCTTTGCGCATTTCCGCTTCTTTTGGTGCTGGCATAGGACGTATGCGCGAAACGTGTGGTGCTGCTTGTGGAATGTTCCTTTTAGCTGGCCTTGAGAAAGGGAGTATTTTGCCAAAAGATTCAAAAGGGAAAGGAGAAAATTATAAATTAGTGCAGGATTTAGCCTGTGTCTTTAAACAAGAAAATGGATC
The DNA here is from genome assembly GCA_018054715.1 of Bacteroidaceae bacterium. Classification (GTDB taxonomy): domain Bacteria; phylum Bacteroidota; class Bacteroidia; order Bacteroidales; family Bacteroidaceae; genus UBA1794. The sequence goes on along the minus strand of JAGPIY010000003.1, from coordinate 6,915 downwards.
TTTAATTTGTGGAGAGTTACTTGGTTTGAAGAAGGCTTCTATTTCGCATGTTCCTGAGGAACGTACTGAAGCTTATTATTTAAAACGTCCTTGTGTGAAAACGGTTGAGTCTGCAGCGCGAATTTGGGCTGAATATATTCAATCTCAAAGGGAAATAAAATGAATGGATCTTTAAAACATATTGGACTGCAAGTTGTACAGAAAGACCTTTTGCCTTTTTATCAAGAAGTTTTTAAGATGGAATTTCAATCAACTTTTATTTTATCAAAGGATGATTCGTACAAAATTTTTAATAAAGAGCAGGCTGTTTCAATTATTTATGCAAAATCGGAATTCTGTGATTTTGAGTTATTCGTAGTTGAGGAAGCACCTTTAAAAATTTCATTTGCACATTTATGTATTGAATTGGATCAACCCTTATTATTTGCTAATACAGCTTCGGGAAAAGGTTATGAGGTAATATTGCGTGAAAAAGAGAATAAATCTAAGACTTATTTTATAAAAGATTCAAATAGAAATATTTTCGAGATAAAGCAAGCGAATTGATCTTTAATAAAGAATACAATGTTTGGGAAGAAAAAGAAAATGCAGAATAGAAGGGGGCCTGGTTTTATGCAGCAGCATAAAGGCGTATGTCCCAACACGTGTGGTAAGGTAATTGGTCATGAATACGTCGTTTCTTCTTTTGAGTCGATTTATCCTATTGGTGAAACACAAACGATTGGTTCGGAAGAGCATCTTATTGAAAAGGATCAAATTAAAGAAAGAAATCTAAAGAATAGTAGAAAATATCCTAATATTGATGTTGATTTGTGTGTAGGTTGTGGGAATTGTGTGGATATATGCCCTAAAGGAGCTATTAAACTAGTTAACTCTGTCGCTACTATAAGTCTAGACCAATGTAAGGGATGCAGAATTTGTGTAAATGCATGCCCTAAAGGAGCTATTTCTTAAATAAAAAAAAGGAAAATGATTGAGAAGAAAGTAATAAAAGGAGTAAAGCATTGTATTATTATTGCTTCAGGAAAAGGTGGAGTTGGAAAGTCTACAGTTTCTGCTAACTTAGCAATTACGTTAGCAAAGAAAGGTTTTAAAACAGCTCTTGTGGATGCGGATATTTATGGTCCGTCTATTCCGAAAATTTTCGGAATAGAGTCTGAGCATCCCTGTTTAGTTATGCACGATGGCATAAATATGATGCAACCGATAGAAAAATTTGGAGTGAAAATAAATTCTTTAGGATTTTTCACGGATAAGGATAAAGCTGTAATATGGCGAGGTCCAATGGCCTCAAATGCGATTTCACAGCTGTTTACGGACACTTATTGGGGAGATATTGATTACATGATTATTGATTTTCCTCCTGGTACTAGTGATGTTCAAATAACAACGGTGCAAAGTTTTTATATTGATGCTGCTATTATTGTAACAATTCCACAGGTTTTGGCTTTGAATGATGCTCGAAAGGGTGCTGAGATGTTGATTAATTCAAAAATCAATATTCCATTAATAGGGATTGTTGAAAATATGTCATGGTTTACACCACAGCAGCATCCTGAAGAGAAATACTTTTTATTTGGGAAAGATGGTGGTAGATTATTAGCAGATGAATTTAAAACTTCTTTGATAGCTCAGATTCCTTTAATAAAAGAAGTTGGTGAATTTGTTGAAAAGGGAGATGATCTTTTGTCTGAGAATATTGAGTTTAGCATTATTTTTGAACAGCTAGCTGATAATCTTCTTTTGCAAGTTCCTATAGGAGATTGTTTACCCAATTTGGATGGAGTAAGTGATAAAGCTTCTTTTACTGAAAGTTGTGAAAAGAAGGATTGCAAGGCAAGGAAAACCTGTAAGGGAGATTGTTGTTCCTAGCATCTATTGAGAAAAAAATTAGACTGTGTCGAAGCGACACAGTCTAATTAAATCATATCAGATAATTTCGTATTCCGAAATTTCAGCAAATTAAAGCTGAGGACCAGCAGCTACAAGAGCTTTACCAGACTCGTTACCGGTGAACTTAGAGAAGTTCTTGATAAAGCGAGCAGCAAGATCTTTAGCTTTTACATCCCACTCAGCAGCGTCTGCATAAGTATCACGAGGATCAAGGATAGCAGGATCTACGCCTGGAAGAGCAGTAGGTACTACGAATGAGAACAAAGGCATAGTCTTAGTTGCAGCTTTGTCGATAGAACCGTCAAGGATTGCATCAATAATACCACGAGTATCTTTAATAGAGATACGTTTGCCGGTACCGTTCCAACCTGTGTTTACAAGGTAAGCAGTTGCACCGCTCTTCTCCATCTTCTTCACGAGCTCTTCAGCATATTTTGTAGGGTGCAAAGAAAGGAATGCAGCGCCGAAACATGCAGAGAATGTAGGAGTAGGTTCAGTGATACCACGTTCTGTACCTGCCAATTTAGCAGTGAAACCAGAAAGGAAGTAGTATTTAGTTTGCTCAGCGTTCAAGATAGAAACAGGAGGCAATACACCAAATGCATCAGCAGAAAGGAAGATAACTTTCTTTGCAGCAGGAGCCTTAGAAACGGGCTTCACGATGTTCTTGATGTGGTAGATAGGATAAGAAACACGAGTATTCTCGGTTACGCTCTTATCATCGAAGTCGATTTTGCCGCTAGCATCTACTGTAACGTTCTCTAAGAGAGCATCACGTTTGATTGCTTCATAAATGTCAGGTTCGTTCTCTTTGCTTAGGTTGATAACCTTTGCATAGCAACCACCTTCGAAGTTGAATACACCTTCTTCATCCCAACCGTGCTCATCGTCACCGATTAGTTGACGCTTAGGATCGGTAGAAAGAGTAGTTTTACCAGTACCGGATAGGCCGAAGAAGATAGCTGTTTCACCTTTCTCGTTTGTGTTAGCAGAGCAATGCATAGAAGCCATGCCTTTAAGCGGGAGAAGATAATTCATATAAGAGAATAAGCCTTTTTTCATCTCACCACCATACCAAGTATTAATAATAACTTGCTCTTTGTCGGTTAGATTGAATACGACTGCAGTTTCAGAGTTCAAACCAAGTTCAGCGTAGTTTGTAACTTTAGCTTTAGAAGCGTTGAAAGAAACGAAATCAGGTTCTCCATAATTAGCCAGTTCTTCTTCGGTTGGGCGAATAAACATGTTCTTTACAAAGTGAGCTTGCCAAGCAACTTCCATAATGAAACGTACTTTAATACGGCTGTTTTCGTTTGCACCGCAGAAAGTGTCCATTACAAATAACTTCTTATTAGAAAGCTCTTTTGTAGCAATATTCTTTAGAACATCCCAAGTGTTTTGAGTTACAGGTTTGTTGTCATTCTTGTACTCGTCAGAAGTCCACCATACTGTATTCTTAGAGGTTTCATCCATTACAAAGAATTTATCCTTAGGTGAACGACCAGTGTATACACCTGTCATTACGTTTACTGCACCTAGTTCGGTGTTTTGACCTAATTCGTAACCTTCAAGGCCAGCCTTGGTCTCTTCCTCAAACAATACTTCATATGAAGGATTGTAAATAACTTCAGTAGCACCGGTAATACCGTACTTGCTTAAATCTACGTTTGCCATTTTTTTGTTTATTAATGTAATGTTAGTAATATTTCAACTCGCACGATTCACAAAAAAGGGAAGCATTTGCATCGCATCCTTGTTAATCGGCTACAAAGATACGACTTATTTTGGAAAGAGGATTCATATTAGAGAAAAATTTCTTTAATTGCATACATTTTTTTATTTATGTAACAATTTTGTGCTTCATTTGTGCCTCTCTCTATTTTTTTTGTTACTTTTGCGCGTGGTAAAGATATAAACTCTAGCCAAATGCTTTTCCCGAAATATGATATTTGTATATACTGATAAAGATAATCCTCGCTTACAATTTGTACTACGGCATATATTGGTACGTACGCTGGGAGGACAATTTCTTACGACTGAAAACCGTGAGAAGTATCTAAAGTCATCTGAACCGGGTATCTGTTATTCTTCTGAATATATTGGGCGTGGAGTATGGATTGAGCGCAAAGGAGAAGATCCTTTGATGTGGGTATTCTCGCTTTTGGCTCGTGAGGAAGAGCTTTTAGGGCCTTTCGATTTACATGGACGTTATATTCCCGAAGCATCTTGTCTCTCGAGAGATGGATTACTCGAGCGACCGGTAATTGATGTGTATGCGATGCAGCTTCGAACGCAAATTCTTTCTGAGTATCCGAGCTATCTTGGCCTTCCGGGTCGAAAGCCTAAGATTGTTTTAACGCACGATATTGATCATCCTTTTTTATATCGAAATAAAGGGCTTCTGTTAACAGTATATGGAATGATCCGCGACATCTTGAAGAGTAATTTTTCAACTTTGAAAGATCGTCTATGTGTTCTTCTTAATTTGAGGGAAGATCCTTATTTCTGTTTTGAGCGTTTATCGTCCTTATATAAAGGTGGAAATTTGAATCCTAAGTTCTTTATTCATGTAGGACCGTATGGTCGATACGATCGTAAATATTTGTATCCTTCTTTTCGTTACCGGAATATTTTAAGAGAGTTGGCAAAGCATTATGAGTTGGGGCTTCACCCATCATATGCTTCTCAATCGAAACCGGAACAAATTGTGGCAGAGAAAGCCAAATTGGAGCAATGGATTGCTCCCAAATTAATTACAGAGAGTCGTCAACATTATCTTTGTTTTCGTATTCCCGAAACGCCGCGTGCTTTACTCGCTTCGGGTATTATTCATGATTATTCGTTGGGATATAGTACACGCATTGGATTTCGTGCCGGAACAAGTATTCCTTTTCCTTATTATGATTTGGAACGTGAGGAAGAAACAACTCTTATATTACATCCTCTTGTAGTGATGGATGTTACATTGCAGCGTGATTTGCATTTGTCGCCAGAAAGAGCAGAAGAAAAGATAAAGCAGCTTTGGAAAAATACGAAAGAGGTGGGAGGAGATTTCACGTTACTCTTTCATAATTCGTCACTGTCAGAATCTGCGGAATGGAGAGGATGGAGGAAAATGTACGAACGTATAGTGCATTATTTGGAACTGGAATATGCACAAATAAAATAGAAATAAATAATAAAAACAGATAAACAATTATGAACGTTATCAATCTTACTCAGCAGAATTCTGTACTTAGTCAGTTTGTCTCTGAAATTCGCGACATTGATATTCAAAGTGATCCCATTCGTTTTCGTCGGAATATTGAACGTATTGGCGAAATTATGGCTTATGAGATAAGCAAGACTTTTCAGTATGAAGAGCGTAATGTACAAACACCTCTTGGAGTGGCACTTTGCCAAAATTCTTCAGAAAAATTGGTACTAGCTACTATACTTCGTGCCGGCTTGCCTCTTCACCAAGGTTTCTTAAATTATTTTGACCGTGCTGAGAATGCTTTTGTATCTGCTTATCGGCATTATATTGATGATGAACATTTTGAAATTAGAACAGAGTATCTTGCTTCTCCTCGCTTAGATGGAAAAAATCTTCTTATCGTAGACCCTATGTTGGCCACAGGTCGTTCGCTGGCAGCTAGTTATCATGCATTACTTACTAAGGGAATACCCGCGCATGTACATATTGCTTCGGTAATTGCAACAGATCAGGCCATTGCTTATCTAAAGAGTAAGCTACCGGAAAGTGAGATCACGATTTGGACAGCTGCGCTTGATCATGAATTGAATTCACATTCTTATATTATACCCGGACTTGGTGATGCCGGTGATCTTTGTTATGGAGTGAAAGATTGATAAGAAGTCGGAATCTGATCTTAAAAAAACAGGCGATCTCAAAAAACTGAGATCGCCTATTTTTATTTATTTCTTTACGATTCGTTGTATCGCTTTTCCTTGTGGGGTTTCTATAATTAAAATATAGTTTCCCGTAGTAAGACTGCTCACTGCCATTGTTTGTGTAGCAGAACCACTTTCGGCAGGTTGATGGAGAAGCGTTTTTCCTTCCATGTTTGTGATTGTAAGGGTGATGCCTTCTTGCCCGAGAGCCGCTTCCGGTAATGTTACGTAAAGTTCGCTTTCAGCGGGAGTTGGATAAGCTTTTACTTCGTTTGCCCAAGCAACTTGGTTGATGCCGACTCCTTGCGCACAAACACGTATAGTTCCATCTGTCATGAAGGTAGAAGTATCCCATCCGAATCCTGCAGGAAGATCTTGGAAAATGTACATTGGCTCGGTTCCTTTGGGCGCGGGGCTAATAAGAACGAATGCATCGCCTACAACCGGAACATAATTTTGGTAATATTCTACTTTCAGGATGGATCCTGTGGTGAAGGTTACATTACCATTTGTGGTAAGTAACTTGTCATAGCGTGAGATGCTCCGCAAGTCGAAATGAATGGTAGAACCACTTTCTGCGCTGATGCTGCCTACGCTAAAAGTCACCGGAATTACAGTTGTTCCCGTAGTTAACATAGCGTTACTTTTTAGGGTGATTCGACTATTTATGGTAGAAGCAATAGGTGATTGTACAACACCACCCGAATATACAATCACGCTGCCCATGCCGGTTGCTGTACATTTGCTGAGACTTAGCGTACCACCGTCTTTTACGCTCACAACGCCACTACCTACTGCTGTGCCGGTAGTGTTTGTAAGCTTTAAAGTACCTGCGTTTACAGTAACACTTGAACAAGTATTGGCAGTACCTGTAAGTGTCCATATTCCGTCACCATATTTATTAATCGTCACACTTCCTAATGTTCCATCAAATGTTGCATCTTTGCTATTGTATCCAATGTTATAGATGCCGCTAGCTAATGTTGAACCACTTACGCCTGTTAATGCTCCTATTTTAGTAGTTGCAGAAAAAGCACTCGCTGAACCTTGTGTATAATGACCCATCGTTAAACCGGATCCTAATGAAACGGTAGCATTTGACAAATCGGTTGCTTGGTTTAAACGGAA
>JAGPIY010000225.1 GCA_018054715.1 Bacteroidaceae bacterium | reverse complement strand
GATTCGAACACTGTTTCGTCCATTTGCTGTTGAGAGAGCCGTGAAAGACCTACATGGTGGTGCTTACTCATCGATATTCGGTGAACTACACTTTCCACAATGATTACCGCTCCATCTACAATCAATCCGAAATCGATAGCTCCCAGACTCATTAAATTGCCCGAAACGTGGAACAGATTCATGAGCGATATGGCAAACAGTAGTGAAAGTGGAATCACCGATGCCACAATGAGTCCGGCTCTCATATTGCCAAGGAACAGCACCAAAATGAAAATGACAATTAATGCTCCTTCGATGAGGTTTCTAGAAACCGTTCCAATAGCACGCCCCACTAAGTCCGAACGATTCAAGAACGGCTCAATGGTTACTCCTTTGGGCAATGATTTTTGAATAGATTGAATGCGTTCTTCCACATTCTTAACCACCTCGTGAGCGTTTGCCCCTTTCAGCATCATCACTACTCCGCCTACGGCTTCTGTAGTATCGACTACAAATGCTCCATATCGCGTAGCATTTCCATACTGTACAGTGGCAATATCTCTAATCAAGATCGGTACGCCTGTCGGATTACTTTTCACTACAATCTTTCCAATATCGTCGAGCGACTTGACTAAACCGATGCCACGAATAAAGTAGGCGGTGGTTTGTTTCTCTATATACGCACTACCGGTATTCTCATTGTTCTTTTCGAGTGCATTAAAGATATCGGTTAAGGTAAGGTTCATGCTCCTTAGCTCCTTTGGGTTGACGGCAATCTCGTATTGTTTAATGAAGCCTCCATAGCTATTTATGTCGGCCACTCCTGTGGTTCCCAGCATTTCACGACGAACAGTCCAGTCTTGTAAGGTTCGTAATTCAGTGGGAGTATATTTGTGCTCGTATCCTTTTTCTACGGCTAAGCGGTACTGGTAAATTTCACCTAAACCGGTGGAAATGGGTGCTAAAGAAATTTGTGCAACTCCCGATGGAATTACCTCTTCTGCCTCTTTTAAGCGTTCGCTGAGTTGTTGTCTGGCCCAGTAGATATCGACATCGTCTTTAAAAACGACCGTTATTACCGATAATCCCAGACGAGAAATCGACCGAAGTTCGATGATGTCGGGAATGTTAGCCACTGACACCTCAATGGGTGCGGTTATAAAACTTTCTACTTCCTCCACTGCTAAAGATGGAGCAAGCGATATAATTTGTACTTGATTGTTGGTTATGTCGGGAGTAGCGTCAATAGGTAATTGGGTTAAGGAATACGTTCCCCAGCCAATTAGCGCAACGACAAACAGTCCAACAATAAATTTATTCTTTATTGAAAACTTAATAATACGTTCTATCATAATATATGTACTTGTACCTCTAAAAAAAGTAATTATGTAATCTATCCCTTGGTAGAATTACCAAGGAATAGCTATATAAATTAAACTAATTTAGGCGGTTGCCATATCGATGAAAGAACAGAATAAATATAACTAAGGGTGCGCGATTTTAGATAGTTCCTTTTGTAGAATAGAAAGAAACTAGGCAAAATAATACTATTAATAACGAAAATAAGGATTGAAACACAGCAACTGCACGTACAAAAAGGAGAACAATAGTCAAGTTCGTTGGGATTGTTATGTCCTTTATCTTGTAAGAGCTCAGTTGCATTTACATTATTATCATGATGCACATCAATACAAGGAACTGCTGCCAGAACCAGAATATAGATCGATAATATGTAGACTAGAAGTTTCATTATTTACAATTTGAGCATACGCCTTTTACTATCATGTTGACGCTTTCTAGCTCAAAGTTAGTGGGCAATTTTATTTCGGGGATTTTTATTTCATTCAGACAATAAGTCTGTTTACACTTTACGCAATAGAAATGGACATGCAGGTCGTCCAACTCACATTGGCAATCTTCTAAGCAAAGTGCATATTTTATAGCACCGCTGCCATCGTCAATTCTATGGATCAGTTTGTTAGCTTCAAAAGTCTTTAGTGTACGGTAAAGCGTAATTCTATCGGCCTTTTCAAAGGCTTGCTCTAAATCCGTTAAGCTAATAGCCGCTTTCTGTTCACTCAAAACCTTCAGAACCAATTCTCGCATTGAGGTTGGTTTAATATTTCTATTATTCAGTATGGTATCAATGTTATTGTCTTCCATTTTGATTAAGAATTATAGTCGGTTCTTCAGTTTTATAGTGCAAAGATATATATTTAGGATGAAACGCCCCCTGTTTTTATTCATTCTTTTTAGATCTTATTAATTCTTCAGGATTCTTATCGAATTAAAAACAGCAATCAAAGCTACTCCCATATCTCCAAAAACAGCTTCCCACATTGTCGCCACTCCAAAGATTCCGAGCACAATAAAGAGTAGCTTTATGCTCATTGCAATGAAGATGTTTTGCCAGATAATGTTCCGTGTCTTTTTCGCAATATCAATGGCAGTGGCGACTTTTGAAGGAGAGTCGGTCATTAATACCACATCTGCCGTTTCAATAGCGGCATCAGAACCCAGTGCACCCATTGCAATTCCAATGTCAGCACGAGCAATTACCGGAGCATCGTTTATTCCGTCTCCTACAAAAGCAACCTTTCCTTTTTTGTTTTCTGATAAGATACGCTCCAGATGGTTTACTTTATCTTGAGGTAAGAGTTCGTAAAAATAGTCATCTAGATTTAATTCTTGGGCAACGGATTTTGCTGTGAATTTGTTATCACCGGTTAGCATTACCGTTTGAATATTTCTTTGTTTTAATTTCGTGATGGCTTCTTTGGCATCCTCTTTCAGGGTATCTGAAATAAGAAGATACCCGGCATAAATAGAATCGATTACTACATGAACAGCAGTCCCGTCTAAATTACAGATGGGATGGTCAATGCCTTCTTTATGCATCAACTTATCGTTGCCGAGAAGCACCTTCTTCGAATCGATGATTGCTTGTATTCCATATCCGGGTATTTCCTCTGCTTCTTTTATTTTTGTGTGATCAATCTCGCTGTCGAAAGCTTCTAAAATTGATTTAGCAACCGGATGATTGGAATTTGTTTCTCCATAAGC
>JAGPIY010000224.1 GCA_018054715.1 Bacteroidaceae bacterium | reverse complement strand
TATTTATGGTATGTCTACTAAGCGGATTGCTCTGCTTTGGCTTATTTAAGAAGTGTGTAGATTGGTTTGAAACTATTTAATAAAAACGAACTATGTTTTCAGTACTATTTATTGTGGGAATAATCGTTTTCGGATACTTATGCTATGTGCTTATTAAACCGGAAAAATTTTAATCTTAAAAGAGAAAAAAAATGAATTCAGAAATTTCTGGTATCGTTCTACAGATCATCTTGATGCTTGCATTGAGTTATCCATTAGGAAAATATATTGCAAAAGTATATAAAGGAGAAAAAACATGGCTAGACTTTATCGCTCCTGTAGAGAATTTTATTTATAAGTTCTGTGGCATAAACCCTTCAGAAGAGATGAATTGGAAAGTTTTTCTCAAATCATTGCTGGTTTTAAATGCGTTCTGGTTTATCTGGGGACTTGTATTTCTGGTTGCACAAGGGCACTTACCACTTAACCCGGATGGGAACCTTGGACAAACTCCCGATCAAGCTTTTAATACTTGCATCAGTTTCATGGTGAATTGTGATCTTCAACATTATAGTGGAGAAAGCGGAGTTACCTATTTTACTCAGCTATTCGTCATCATGCTTTTCCAATTCCTTACCGCAGCAACCGGAATGGCTGCTATGGCAGGAACCATGAAAGCTATGGCGGAAAAATCGACTCGCACGATTGGCAACTTTTGGTTCTTCTTGGTAAGAAGCTGCACTCGTATCTTACTACCTTTATCACTCGTAATCGGACTCTTTCTTATTTTGCAAGGAGTTCCAATGGGCTTCGACGGGAAAATGAATCTTACTACTTTAGAGGGGAAAACGCAATCTATTTCACAAGGACCTGCTGCTGCCATTGTGGCAATTAAACAATTAGGAACAAATGGAGGAGGATTCTTTGGCGTTAATTCTTCTCATCCACTCGAAAATCCAACGTATTTAAGCAACATCGTAGAGTGTGCCTCTATTCTGCTACTTCCAATGGCGATGATCTTTGCTTTGGGATTCTACCTAAAACGAAAGAAATTAGCCTACATCATCTTTGGTGTAATGTTTACTGCTTTTATAATAGGAGTCGGCATTAATGTGTCTCAAGAAATGAAAGGGAATCCACGCATTGACGCCTTAGGTATTGCACAGAACAACGGTTCCATGGAAGGCAAAGAAGTCCGAATTGGTAGTGGAAGCACTGCGCTATGGAGCATTGCCACCACAGTCACTTCGAACGGTTCTGTAAATGGAATGCACGATAGTACAATGCCTGTTTCGGGAATGATGGAAATGCTGAATATGCAAATAAACACTTGGTTTGGAGGCGTGGGTGTAGGTTGGCTGAACTATTATACTTTTATTATTATGACGGTGTTCATTAGTGGATTAATGGTCGGGCGTACTCCGGAATTCCTAGGCAAGAAGGTAGAAGCTCGTGAAATGAAAATCGCAACAATTGTGGTATTGCTTCATCCATTTCTCATCCTTACAGGTACTGCCTTAGCCAGTTATTTACTGGTACATCATCCGGAATACGTGGCAAGTGAAGGGGGATGGTTAAACAACAAGGGCTTCCACGGATTGAGTGAGATGCTTTACGAATTTACATCCTCTGCTGCCAACAACGGCTCCGGATTCGAAGGACTGAAAGATAATACACTTTTCTGGAATTTTAGTTGTGGCATCGTATTAATACTGAGTCGATTTATTCCGATAATAGGTCAGGTGGCTATTGCCGGTTTACTGGCAGAGAAAAAGTTTATCCCGGAGAGTGCAGGGACTTTAAAAACCGATACCGCCACTTTTGGTTTAATGACCTTTGCAGTGATTTTCATTGTGGCAGCCTTATCATTCTTTCCGGTGCATGCACTCAGTACGTTGGCTGAACATTTTAGTTTATAAATAGATACAATAGGATATGAAAAGAAATAGAGATAACTCCCTTTTTCAACAAGGGCAAATTAGAGAAAGCTTTAAGCAGTCATTTGTGAAGCTTAATCCACTGAAGATGATTAAGAATCCAATTATGTTTACGGTAGAACTGGCCACTGTAATGATGTTTGTCGTAACAGTATACTCGGTAATCAGTCACTCTCAAGGATCTTTTATTTATAACTTACTGGTTTTTATTGTTCTGTTTGCGACCTTGATTTTTGCCAATTTTGCCGAAGCCATTGCTGAGGCTCGTGGTAAAGCTCAAGCGGATGCATTACGAAAGACACGTGAGGAAACACCTGCACGGATAGTAAGAGGAAGTAAAATTGAAACCGTAAGTAGTTCTTCTTTAAGGAAAGGAGATATTTTTATCTGCGAGGTTGGTGATATAATTCCTTCGGACGGAGAAATTGTAGAAGGATTAGCCTCTATTGATGAAAGTGCAATTACCGGAGAAAGTGCACCTGTCATCCGTGAAGCGGGAGGCGATAAAAGTTCTGTTACCGGTGGAACAAAAGTACTCTCCGATGAGATTAAAGTGATGGTAACTACCCAACCCGGTGAAAGTTTCCTCGATAAAATGATTGCTCTTGTAGAAGGTGCCTCACGTAAAAAGACACCTAATGAGATTGCTTTAACCATCCTTCTGGCAGGTTTTACCTTGGTTTTTGTCATCGTTTGCATTACACTCAAACCTTTCGCCGATTATAGTCATGCTACAATTACCATCGCATCGTTGATTTCTCTCTTTGTTTGTTTAATTCCTACTACCATTGGCGGTTTACTCTCTGCCATCGGTATTGCCGGAATGGACAGAGCTTTACGTGCGAATGTTATCACAAAATCGGGTAAAGCGGTAGAAACTGCAGGCGACGTAGATACCTTATTACTTGATAAAACAGGCACCATTACAATCGGTAATCGTAAAGCAACGAAATTATGGCCCAATTCTGAAGTCTTTCCCGACTTCAAAGAATTCAGCCACTGTTGCTTCCTATCTTCTATTGCCGACGAAACACCTGAAGGAAAGTCTATTGTAGAATTGACAAAAGAATTCAAGAATGAATCTCAGTTCAATTTCCCTAAAGGCGCTCAGATGGTTAAGTTTAGTG
>JAGPIY010000063.1 GCA_018054715.1 Bacteroidaceae bacterium | reverse complement strand
TACATACAAGCACAGATAAAGAAAGAGGAAATAAAGAAGCGCAAGAAAATTAAATTACGTTATACCATTGAACCGGGAAGGCCGTACGTTATAAATGAAATTAGCTATGAGGTGCCCGACTCGGCTATTGCGAAAATTGTGTTTCACAAAGAGGCGCACTCCAAATCGCTGCTCCGTCAAGGTATGCCTTTAAACATTGAGATACTCGATCAGGAACGTGCCCGTATTGTAACTTTGCTTCGAAATCAAGGATACTATAAATTTAATAAAGAATATATTTCGTATACCATAGATACGATCCCGGGAGCCTATTCTGCGACGATGAAAATGCAGATCAGTGCATTTTCAGATCCTATTACGCACCATCCGCATACTGCCTACCACATTGGGCAGGTAAGAGTGATCACGGATTTCGATTTGTTGCAATCGACCGATTCGATCCCTTTTTCATATACCGATTCGATAAACTATCAAGGTATTCAGATTCTCAGCAAGGGGGATTGTTTTCTGCGACCTAAAATACTACGGCGCAGCATGGCAATACTGCCCGACAGCTTGTACAGCGAACAAAACGCACAAACTACTTATGCTAACTTTGGCAGACTGTCGGCTCTGAAATATACGAACTTTCATTTCAGCGAACGCGCTGACAGCAGCACGCTCGACTGCACTTTATTACTTGCTAAAGGCAAACCCAAAACGATCTCATTCCAGCTAGAAGGAACGAACTCGGCAGGCGACCTTGGTGCAGCTGCTTCTATCAGTCAAACTCACCGCAACCTTTTTCATGGTTCAGAGACTCTATCGCTAAAGTTACGTGGGGCATACGAGGCTATCTCGGGGCTTACTAATGCGATTACTAATAGCTACACGGAATACGGGGTTGACGGTACTTTGCTGTTTCCACGTTTTATCTTCCCCTTCCTAACCAGCGAATATCGCTACAAAACAAGAGCCAGCACGGAGCTTGCGCTCAGTTACAGTTACCAGGAACGTCCTGAATTTGCGCGCAAAATATTTGAAAGTCGATGGAGCTATAAGTGGAATCAACGGCATCAACATACTCAACACCGTATTGATGCGATCGACCTTAGCTACATAAAAATGCCTTGGCTGTCGGAGGATTATCGGAATAATTATCTCGAGAACTCTATTCTAAAGTACAACTATAAGGATCAATTGATTATGCACTCCGGATATGGTTTTGTGTACAACTCGGCCTCTACAAATGAGGCTTTGAACAGTGCGACTAAGGAAAACAGCTATACCATTCGAATGAATTTCGAATCAGCGGGCAATTTATTGTGGGCGGCTTCAAAGTTGCTGAAATTCAACAAGAACAGTGATGGACGTTATAGTGCTTTCGGATTGGAATACGAGCAGTATTTAAAAGCCGACTTCGACTTGGCTAAACGCATTCGCATGGATTCGCGTAATGTACTTGCACTGCATTTTGCGCTAGGCATAGGCTATCCTTATGGGAATTCGGATATGCTTCCTTTTTCAAAGCGTTACTTTGCGGGAGGTGCTAATAGCGTACGTGGATGGTCGGTACGCGGATTAGGTCCGGGACGCTATGCGGGAGGAAGTTCTATCGACTTTATGAACCGGTCCGGCGATATTAAACTAGACTTAAGTTCGGAACTTCGCACTAAGCTTTTCTGGGTTATTCAGGGTGCCTTCTTTATAGATGCGGGTAACATCTGGACCATCAAGGAATATGCATCGCAACCCGGAGGTGCCTTTAAATTGAATAGGTTCTACGAAGAGATAGCAGCGGCATACGGCATCGGTATTCGCATGGACTTCGACTACTTCGTACTTCGCTTTGATGGAGGCATGAAGGCTGTTAATCCGGCTTATATCGGCAGCAAGGATCAGTTTCCTATTATCCGGCCTAACCTCGACCGGGACTTCACTTTCCACTTTGCAATAGGCTATCCTTTCTAAACTAGCTGTACGCGAGAGGTTGCTAAACGGACATAAAAAAGCCGTCTCTTTTTTGAGACGGCTTTTTCTATATCGATAAGTGTTTTTACTTATTGCATAGCATAAGTTTGCTCCATAGCTGCATTACGAGCTGCGGTAACACCTTGTGCATCTAGACTTACGTTCATCACGCGATCGCCCAAATAAAGAGAGGCTGTACCGTTTGCGTTCATCTTCATTAGTTTGTGGCTCTTACCGTTTGATTCTACATTCCAGCTTTGATCTTTCTCGTTGAATTTCAAATCGATCGACTTGCCATCTTGTGAAATCTTATAACCACTCTTTTCTGTTTTGATGCAATATTCTTTGCCATCAGAACCTTTTACGGTTTTCATTGAACCGACTTTAGCCATTGGGTTACTACCTGTCCAGAACTCAATTGAGTTGAAAACAAGCACATCACCCAATAAAGAAATTTGATATACAGGAACAACCCACATTGCAATACAAATAAGTTCATTAATAAACTTATTATCGGAAGCTCCTTGGTTCCATGCACTTATTTTGTTAAACAATGCATGCGACCCTATGCAAGAACTACCCATTACACATAAAGTTAATAATGCTGACACAGCTACCATTTTTCCTTTTTTCATTTTTTTCTCTTTTAGATTAAACTTAAAATAAAACTTTCTGTTGCAAAGATAATTTTTTTACCCTTAGAAACCAAAATAAAATGCATATTTCTTTCTAAGGGAACTTACTTTATGGAAAGCCTTGTTAAAGTTTGCCGCGCTCATCAAGATAGGAATCCTTGAAGCCCAAAAAGTAAAGTACTCCGTCAAGACCAATTGTATTAATACTTTGACGGGCATTTGCTTGTACTTTGGGTTTTGCATGAAAGGCAATGCCGAGACCTGCAATACCCAACATCGGCAAATCGTTCGCGCCATCGCCAACAGCTATCGTTTGAGCAATATCAACTCGTTCCACTTGAGCTATTAAGCGCAACAATTCGGCCTTACGATTTCCATCGACTACATCTCCAATATAGCGACCGGTAAGGCGACCGTTTTCTATTTCAAGCTCATTGGCATACACGTAGTCAATACCATATTTTTCTTGCAAATAATGCCCGAAATAAGTAAATCCGCCCGAAAGGATTGCAATTTTATAACCACACTTCTTAAGTACATACATCAAGCGGTCAACGCCTTCGGTAATTGGCAGGTTTTCAGCAATCTCTTGCATCACACTTACATCAAGCCCTTTTAATAAGGCTACGCGCTCAGTAAAGCTCTCTATGAAATCAATCTCTCCACGCATTGCACGTTCGGTGATTGCTTTTACCTCTTCACCAACTCCGGCACGTACGGCCAGTTCATCGATGACTTCGGTTTCAATAAGCGTTGAGTCCATATCGAAGCAAATCAAACGACGCATACGGCGATGCATATTATCAATCTGCATGGAAAAGTCCATTCCAAGTTCTGAACCCAACTGCATCAGTGCAGCGCTCATCGCTTCGCGGTCGACCGGCGTGCCACGAAGAGAAAGCTCAATGCAGGAACGTACTTTAGAGCGTTCCTGACTTAACGGTATTCGTCCGGTTAATCGACGAATGCCGTCGATGTTCAGCTTCTGTTCGGCCACAATTGCCGATACGGCGGCAATTTCGGGAGCTGTAATGCTTCGCCCAAGCAAGGTTAGAATATACCGATTCTTACCCTGCATGCTCACCCACTCATTATACCCCTCAATGGTGATTGGAGTAAAGTTTATTTGCACATTTAGCGTAGAGGCCTTGAAAAGCAGCTCCTTCATGATGAAACCCGAATCGGCTTCCTTCGATTTGAAAAGGATTCCCAAAGAAAGCGTGTTATGGATGTCAGCCTGACCGATATCGAGAATATCGACTTTATATTTGGCCAATACAGAAGTAATACCGGCGGTTAATCCCGGACGATCTTCGCCTGTTATACGGATAAGAATTAGTTCTTGATCTTTCATTTTAAAAGTTTATCGCGGAGCCTTAAAGAAATAAAGATATAAGGCGATGAATGAGAACAAAATATTAGGAAGCCACACAGCCAGCATCGGGGGGATATTTCCACTAATAGAGAAGGTAGACGACACACCTTGAAAGAGGATATAGGTAAAGCTCAATACCAAGCCGATACCCAGCTGAAGTCCCATTCCGCCTTTCACCTTACGTGAACTTAGTGACAAGCCTATTAGAGTAAGTATAAAAGCGGCAAATGAAACCGCAATACGGCGATAATATTCAATTTCGTAGACTTTTAAGTTGCCTATGCCGCGCGCTCTTTGTTTATCGATATAATGAGCCAACTTAGCACTGCTCATTGTTTCCTGCTGTCCTTTCATCACCTGAAAATCCTCAGGAGTCATATCAATAATAGAATCCTTTTCTGAGCCTCGAGTGACTTTCTCGCGTAAGCCATCCATATCTCTCTTAGTATAATCGCGCAGAATCCACTTGCCGGGTGTCACACTGTCATATTGTATACTAGTGGCAGTAAGATGTGACACGAGATCTTTTCCATCGAACTTATCGAGTGAGAAGTTGTATCCTGTTTGTGCATAGTTTTCATAACGCTCTATGTAAGCAATGACACCGGTATCAACTTCCAGTTGTAAATTCATGGCATATTCAGTACGGTTTTTCTTTACATATTTATCTTGAAAATCAAGACGTATACGATTACCGTGAGGAATGACAAAAGCACCTAATGTATAAGTTAGAATAGCAATTAACGTAGCACTCACAAAATAAGGACGAATCATACGATTGAAACTCATCCCACACGACTGCATCGCTATAATCTCCGAATTATCGGCTAACTTTGAAGTAAAGAAAATAACGGATATAAAAACAAAGAGAGGACTAAAGAGGTTTGCAAAATAAGGGATAAAATTAAGATAGTACTCAAATACAATGCTCTTTAGCGGTGCATCGTGCTCCATAAAATTATCCATCTTATCATTCACGTCGAACACCACCACAATCGTTAAAATCAAAAAGATCGAGAAAATGTATGTGCCGATAAACTTGCCGATAATATACCAGTCAAGTTTCTTCAGTGGAAGATGAAACCACGCCTTCAGATTGATTTTCAATTTCTTCATTACTGCAATCAGATCATTAAAGTCTTCTTGATACTTTATCTACCATATCCTTTTTCCAAGGAGTAAAATCGCCTGCAAGAATATGGTTTCTAGCTTCGCCAACCAACCAAAGATAAAAAGCGAGATTGTGCACCGAAGCAATCTGCATGGCCAACAATTCCTGTGAATGAAATAAATGGCGCAGATAAGCGCGCGAATAAAGCGTATCTACATGAGAAGCTCCATCTGCTTCGATAGGTTCGAAATCGAATTCCCATTTCTTATTACGCATATTCATAATTCCATTCTTTGTAAAAAGCATGCCATTACGTCCATTGCGAGTAGGCATCACACAATCGAACATATCCACTCCCCGCTCGATAGCCTCTAAGATATTTACAGGAGTACCTACTCCCATTAAATAACGCGGCTTATCTTTCGGAAGAATCTCGTTAACCACTTCGATCATCTCATACATCTTTTCAGTGGGTTCGCCTACAGCCAATCCACCGATAGCATTACCATCGGCTCCTTTGTCGGCTACATATTTAGCTGCTTCTCTTCGCAATTCGGGATATACACAACCTTGCACAATGGGGAAAAGCGACTGAGAATAGCCGTATTTAGGTTCGGTAGAATTGAAACGAGTAAAGCAACGATCCAACCAACGCTGCGTAAGGTCAAGCGATTTTTTTGCGTAGGCATAATCGGAAGTCCCGGGAGGACACTCATCAAAAGCCATTATAATGTCGGCACCGATAGAGCGCTCAATATCCATTACCCCCTCAGGAGTAAAGAAATGCTTGCTACCATCAATGTGCGAACGAAACTCAACTCCCTCTTCACGCATCTTTCGAATTGCAGCCAAAGAAAAAACCTGAAAGCCGCCTGAGTCAGTCAGCATCGGTCGATCGAAAGAATTGAATTTATGTAATCCTCCGGCTGCTTCAAGCACAGCAGTTCCGGGACGTAAATAAAGATGATACGTATTACCTAGAATGATCTGCGCCTTGATATCCTCTTTCAAGTCAGGAACTGATACTCCTTTTACACTTCCTAACGTGCCTACCGGCATAAAGATAGGAGTAAGAATATCTCCATGTGCAGTATTTAAGATACCAGCTCGTGCACTACTTAAAGAATCGGTTTGAAGAAGCTGATAATTCATTTATCAGCCCCTCCCTTTATGGTAAAGTCAATTGCTCCTTCCACTTTTTCATCCGTTAAAGCAAACGCGATTACGTCCTTAATATCTGCTACATAATGGAATGACACTCCTTTCAGATACATCTCCTGAATATCGTCAATATCCTTTCGGTTGTCTTCACACAAAATAATATCAGTAATCCCGGCACGCTTTGCGGCCAATATCTTCTCCTTAATGCCTCCTACAGGAAGTACTTTTCCACGAAGAGTGATCTCTCCGGTCATTGCCAGATTCTTCTTTATTTTGCGTTGTTTCAATGCAGAAACCAACGATGTAACCATCGTAACACCTGCAGAAGGACCATCTTTAGGGATTGCACCTTCAGGCACATGAACGTGTATATTCCAATTCTCAAAAATAGCCGAATCGATGCCTAATTGATCAGCATGGGCTTTGATATACTCAAGAGCTAGTACAGCCGACTCTTTCATCACATCGCCAAGGTTACCGGTTAAAGTGAGTTTTCCTCCTTTTCCTCTGCTAAGGCTCGTTTCGACAAATAAGATCTCGCCACCAACAGCAGTCCAAGCGAGGCCTGTAACTACTCCGGCGTAGCTGTTTCCCTGATACTTATCGCGTGAATATTCGGGATAACCTAGGTATTTTTCCAAATCAGAAGGTTTAACCAACGAAAGAATCGGATTTTCATCGCGGGCATATTCATAGGCCATCTTACGCAGTACCTTGGCTATTTTCTTTTCCAGCGTACGTACTCCACTTTCACGTGTATACGATTCTATGATTTTCTCTAAGGCTGTTTTAGAAAACTTGATATCCTTTTTCTTAAAGCCATTGGCCTCTAATTCTTTGGGAACAAGGAATTTCTTTGCGATCTCTATCTTTTCTTCTACGATATAGCCGCTTACTTCTATTAACTCCATACGGTCGAGCAAAGGACGAGGTATGTTACCCAAATCGTTTGCTGTAGCAATAAACATAACCTTCGAAAGATCGTAGTCTACATCTAAATAATTATCATGGAACGATTTGTTTTGCTCAGGATCGAGTACTTCTAAAAGGGCAGATGAAGGATCTCCCTGGTTAGTACGATCGATCTTATCTATTTCATCGAGAATGAATACCGGATTTGAAGTCCCTGCTTTCTGGATACCTTTAATTACGCGTCCGGGCATTGCTCCCACATACGTACGACGGTGTCCACGTATCTCAGCCTCATCGTGTACGCCTCCTAAAGACATACGCACATATTCTCTTCCAAGCGAAGAAGCAATACTGCGTCCCAAAGAGGTTTTACCTACTCCGGGAGGGCCATACAAGCAAATAATAGGCGATTTCATTTCTCCATTTTTCAGTTTTAACACTGCTAAATGTTCCAGAATGCGCTCCTTTACTTTTTCCAAGCCATAATGGTCATGATTAAGCACTTTTTCTGCATTATGGAGATCATAATTATCTTGCGAGCAATCGTTCCAAGGCAAGCCAAGGAAAGTTTGCAAATAGCTCAGCTGAGTGCTATAATCCATAGCACCCGGATTAATACGCTCTAATTTCGTTACTTCCGCAGCAAACAAATTAGCTATTTCTTCAGGCCAATTTTTGCAATCAGCCTTCAAGCGAAGCTCTTCTACATCTTGGTCAGCACCTGTGCCTAATTCATCTTGTATTGCTTTTATCTGCTGATGCAAGAAATATTCACGCTGCTGTTGATCCATATCTTCACGAGCCTTCATTTGGATATCGGCTTTCAATTCAGCCAGCTGAACCTCACGAGCCAGTAGCTCAAGTAAAGCTCGTGCACGTTTATCAATGGCATCGCATTCTAGTAATTTTATTTTTTCATCTTTCTTAAAAGGAAGATTAGTTCCAATAAAATTAATAAGCATCTCTGCCTGACGAATATTCTTTATCGAGAAGGCTGATTCAGGCTGGCTCAATTCTGCAGTACGAATGTAACGAACTGCATAATCTTTACAGGCCTCAACCAAGGCTTCAAATTCCTTGGTATCAGTAGGCTTCTCCTCTTTTTCTTGTGTAACCTCTCCTTTTAAATAAGGATGATGAGCAGTTATACTCACTAAACGAATACGCTCCAATGACTGCAATATAACAGTCGTTGTTTGGTCGGGCATTTCAAGTACACGCAATACTTTAGCCAACACTCCTATTGAGTGCAAGTCACTTAATTCGGGAGCTTCTGTCTCAATAGCCTTTTGGCAAACAACCGCAATGAATGAGCCTTTTTTATAAGATTCCTTCACTAATTTCAGAGAGCTTTTACGCCCAACCGCAACAGGCATTACCACATCAGGAAACATCACCATATTACGCATTGGTAAAACGGGTATGTCTCCATTTACTTTTTCTGAAAAAGGACGAACGTCAGCAGCTGCATCTATGTCGGCAATCACAGAAAAACGACCATCTTCCAACTCCTCAGTTTCATCAAAATACTTTTTTATCATCAGTTCTTCTTTGTCTGTTTTTAGTAAAATCGCTGCAAAGGTACACTTTTTTTGTTGTTTTTCACCTAATTGTAAAGTGAAAGTAATTGAAAAAGCCTAAATTTGCAGCCTTAACTTTGTTTTCAGTATACTCGTCAGTTGCTCGACACAAATGAGAAGCCACATTTTCACATTAATCACCCATACAAAAGATATGCCAAAAGATTCTTTCTCTTTTAAAAAATTTACAATTTCGCAAGCACAAAGCGCGATGAAAGTTGGAACAGACAGCGTACTCTTGGCAGCCTGGATAAACATTCGAAAGCCGGACTTTATTTTGGATATCGGGACCGGCACCGGAATACTTTCCCTTTTAATGGCGCAACGTTATACTGAAGCAAAAATCACCGCACTTGAAATTAGCCCAGAAGCCATTAAAGACGCACAAGAAAACGTAAACAACTCTCCTTGGAGCGATAGGATAAAAATCACAGAAGGCGATTTCTGTCAGTTTGAAAGCGAGTTGAAATTCGACCTTATTATATGCAATCCTCCTTATTTTGAAAATTCGCTTCACTCGCCTTCAACGCTACGAAATAAAGCGCGCCATTCGGATGCTCTTCCCTTCCCCGTTTTAGCAAGTGGAGTTCAAAAAATTCTTTCCAAAGGAGGAACATTCGCCATGATTCTTCCTTTTGAGAATGCCGAGTTGATGCGGCGTCTGGCTTTTGAGCAAAAACTCTACACCTGTCGACAAACCCTTATTTACACAAAAGAGAATACTCCTGCCAAGCGAGTTCTATTTCAGTTCACACCAGAATTACAACTCTGCCAGACAGACTCACTCACCATTTACACAAACAGCGGAACATACACCCCGGAATATCGAGCATTAGTAGAAGAATACTATCAAAAGATGAAGCTAACTAGAGAATAAGGCAAGAAGTACTAATTTCGTGCCCAAAGATTTTTTAGGAATTCAAGATTCGTGTTGATAATCTGTCGATTAAAATCGGCGACATCTTCAATGATACCTGTAGCACGATCCATTGAATTGTAGTATACCTTTCGAGGCCCTAACACGCGTATACCGCGATGCACCACATGAATATCGAGGTTCGCGCCCAGTTCAATCGGATCTCCATCAAAATGAGCAATCCCCTCCATTTCGCGTCGAATTACCAAATGTTCACATCGGAATGACTTAATGCGGCTATTCTGATTGATCATCTTATTGAATAGTTGAAACACCAAGGAAGGAATATCG
>JAGPIY010000223.1 GCA_018054715.1 Bacteroidaceae bacterium | reverse complement strand
AAATATCATACGCCTTAATGCCAAGCTTCTCTTCGAGTTCCTTACGCATATTCTCCGTCCAAGGTTCCGCTCCAAAAGCCGCACGTTTTAGTTTAAAATCTTCACGAGGAATGCCACTTTCTTTAATAGCCTCGGCCAAGAAAAGCGCATACGAAGGAGTACAGCAAAGCATAGTAGCTCCAAAGTCGTGCATCAATTGTATTTGTTTCGACGTATTGCCCGATGACATGGGAATAACACTCGCACCGAGATTCTCAGCACCTTGATGCGCACCCAATCCACCGGTAAAAAGTCCATAGCCATAACTTATTTGGAAAATATCATTATGATCAGCTCCATAAGCCTGGAAACAACGCGTAATGCATTCAGTCCACACCTTAAGATCCTTACGAGTATAAGCTACTACTGTAGGCTTTCCGGTAGTTCCTGAAGAAGCGTGAATACGGTTGATTTGCGACATGGGTACAGCACAAAGACCAAAAGGGTAATTGTCGCGAAGATCGATTTTCGTAGTAAAAGGCAGTTTTACAATATCATCAATGCTGTTGATATCATCGGGAGTAATACCCATTTCCTGCATTTTCTTACGATAAAAAGGAGTGTTGTGATAGACGTATTCAACCATTTTCTTCAGGCGTGCGCTCTGAATTTTTCGCATGGTTTCGCGTTCCATGCACTCCATTGTTTCATTCCAAATCATGGCTTTTTATAAAGATTTTGATATTAATAGACTTCCACTTTTGCGGCCAAGGCTTTGCATTTATCGCGCAAAGCTTCGAGATTTCCGTCTAAAGGAGCATAACAAAGCACTACTCCCATTCTACGATTAACCTTTGTAAAAGGTTTCCCGAAAATGCGGATACGTGTATCTTCTGCTTTGCAAACTTCCTCTATACCGCGATAATTGGGTTGCTCCTTGCTAGCTATCGGAGAGAGAATCACAGCACTTGCACCAATATGTTCTTGCTTAATGCAAGGAATCGGCAAACCGAGTACGGCACGTAAATGCAACTCAAATTCGTTTAGATTCTGAGTGTCGGCCATAGTCACCATACCTGTATCGTGTGGACGGGGCGACAATTCTGAAAAATAAACTCCATTATCGTGCGAAAGGAAGAATTCTACCCCCCATAATCCGGCTCCTCCTAAAGCAGCAGTAACCTTATCGGCCATGTTCTGTGCTTCTTTTAGATGCTCGGGACTAACTATTGCAGGCTGAAAACTCTCACGGTAATCACCTCCTTTTTGAACGTGCCCAATCGGTGGACAGAACAAAGTCGGTCCTTGCTTTTGAGTTACCGTCAACAAGGTTATTTCACTATCGAATTGGATAAATTCTTCTATAATAAGTTCGCGAATATCTCCGCGTGAACCTTCAATGCCATACTGCCAAGCATGTGCTAAATCGTCAGGAGTCTTAACCAGACTTTGTCCTTTTCCGCTAGAACTCATCAACGGCTTTACCACACAAGGGAATCCCACCTTCTCGGCCGACTCTTTCAGCTGTTCAAAACTAGTTGCGTAAAAGTATTTTGCAGTTTTCAAGCCTAACTCTACCGCAGCTAACTCACGAATAGCTTTGCGATTCATCGTAAAGTTCACCGCTTTGGCAGAAGGAACCACTTGTATACCCTGAGCCTCAATTTCGTACAGAATTTCAGTACGAATCGCTTCTATTTCGGGGACAATAAGATCTGGCTGATGTTTCTCTATTGCGTGTTTCAGCGCATCTCCATCGAGCATGTTAAAAACCTCGCAGGCATCTGCAACTTGCATTGCAGGAGCACCTGCGTACGAATCGCATGCAATAACATATTGCGCCTTGCGTTGTGCAGCGATTACAAATTCTTTTCCCAGCTCGCCAGAGCCCAATAATAAAATCTTTGCCATGAGTATATCTCTAAAATATAAGGTACAAAATTACGGAATAGTGTCGAGAATACCAAATATTGCACAGAGAATTTTTAAAGAAAAGAGTTTTTACAAGAAAAACATTTAATTCGTTTGGCGTTCTCGATAATAATA
This sequence comes from Bacteroidaceae bacterium, assembly GCA_018054715.1. GTDB lineage: Bacteria > Bacteroidota > Bacteroidia > Bacteroidales > Bacteroidaceae > UBA1794. Next base: position 1,021 of record JAGPIY010000223.1, on the reverse strand, counting down.
TTTAATTTTGTGCACAATTTAGACCGTAAATAAGGTATTATCTCTTTTATTGGCCTGGTTAATGATGACTATTAACTCATTTTATAAATTTAAAAATTTAAAAAAGAACAATGAAACCTACACTTTTTGTGCTTGCTGCTGGCATGGGTAGCCGCTATGGAGGCTTAAAACAATTGGATGGACTAGGCCCCAACGGCGAAACGATAATGGATTATTCTATTTTCGATGCTATCCGCGGTGGTTTCGGAAAGATCGTTTTTGTAATTCGTAAGGATTTTGAGAAAGACTTCCGTGATAAAATAATTAGTAAATATCAAGATAAAGTTCCTGTAGAACTTGTTTTTCAGGCTATTGATAATCTTCCGGAAGGTTTCGTTTGTCCGGAAGACCGCACTAAACCTTGGGGTACAAACCACGCCGTACTAATGGGTAAGGATGTGATTAAAGAACCTTTTGCAGTAATCAATGCCGACGATTTCTACGGCCGTGATTCTTTCGCTGTACTCGGTAAATGGTTGAGCGAACAAGTTGCTCAGAAAAACAACTATTGCATGGTAGGTTATCGTGTAGGCAACACTCTTTCTGAAAGCGGCACGGTAGCACGTGGTATCTGCGGTACCAATGCTGAAGGCAACCTTACCGATGTAGTAGAACGCACTGAAATTATGCGTGTTGACGGCCCGGTTTCCTACAAAGACGAAGAAGGCAAATGGGTAGCTATTGAAGATAACACTCCTGTTTCAATGAACATGTGGGGCTTTACTCCCGACTACTTCGAATACTCTGAAGAGTTTTTCAAAGAGTTCTTGAAAGAGCATTTGAATACCCCAAAATCGGAATTCTTCATTCCTCTTATGGTAAATAAGCTCATCAACGAAGGTACAGCAACTGTAAAGGTACTCGATACTACTGCAAAATGGTTCGGTGTTACTTATGCAGCAGACCGTCCCGATGTAGTAGCTAAGATTCAAAAGCTTATTGATGCAGGTGAATATCCTAGTAAGCTTTTCTAAAAAATAAA
>JAGPIY010000222.1 GCA_018054715.1 Bacteroidaceae bacterium | reverse complement strand
GTATACTGCCAGCTGTTGAATTCATTTTTGCCAGCTGTTGAAAATGAATTCAACAGCTGGCAAATTCAGATTCGCCAATTGGCAGTAACTCTTTTAACGGAAGCCTTTCTCCACAGACTCAAAGAAAAAGCCACGCAATCTTAAATAAATTGCGTGGCTTTTGATATCGCTTAGTCCATATAAAATAATTCAGGAAGAGGAATGCTCACAGGCGAATTATCAGGATTTACTTCCATGATATCGGCCATATAATCCCACCATTTCTGTACAATCGGATTGGTGCCAAGGTCTTGTGAACCTCCCTCTCCTTTTGTTTTCTGCACCGCGAAAAGGATATTAGTTTCTTTATCCCAAAAGATAGAATAATCATACACTCCACTCTCTTGCAATAATTTTTTCAATTCAGGCCAAATTGCATTATGGCGACGCGCATATTCTTCCTCAAAGCCTGGCTTTAGGAACATTTTAAAGGCTTCTCTTTTCATGATTTTATTTTTAGTTTCAGGTTATTATTCAGTAGGAAGGCCGAAAATAGGAACCAATTCATCGAGTTCTGCATCCGCCATTCCTTCGGGTTCAAAACCGGCTTGCTTTGCATAGAAGTAGATCTGAGCCGATTTAGAAAGTGTATCGATCATATCGAACGTTTCAATCACATCTTCGCCTACGGCCAAACAACCATGTTTTTCCCACATCACCACATCGTGGGTAGCTAATTGCGCAATAGTAGCATTGGCTAGCTCCATGGTACCCGGTACATTATAAGGCACAATACCTACTCCACGAGGTACGATAATACGCGTTTCGGGGATCATCGACCAAAGCATACGGCCAAGTACGCCGGGCACTAGAAATTGCTTGATATGCGTTAGCGCAATAAGATCCGTAGGATGCGTATGACAAACCACCTTCGTATTCTGTTTCTTCACTCCACGCATATAATTATGCATAGAAAGATGCGAAGGAAGTTCCGAGGTAGGAGCGACATCTTGATCAGCGATTATATCGTATGCATCCCCTGCGGCATTAATACGAATGATTGCTCCATTATCCATCGGAGAACTAGAGACGTAGCGCATACGACGTCCCGTACCTGTTACAAAGAAATAATTCGATGCCAAAGCCGTGAACGTAGCAGGAAGTTGTACTGTACGAATAGCCGGTAATGTAGCAGCCTCAGCCGTCATATGCTCTGTAATATTTACGGAGATATTGCCTCCATTACGTTCAGCCCAACCACGTTCCCATAGATAGCCTGCCACCTCTGCAATGTCTGCAATTTTATCAGTCAGAGGAGCATTATAAGTTAAGATAGATTCCATTTTTATATAATATAATTTATTTTTATTCGACAAATAACATCATTAGTTCTGCACCATGGCTACCAAAAAGATAGAGAAGATAAGTACAAGCAAACCTACAACCAAAGTCGCAATCGTTTGTTTACTTACACCAGCCCACTCTTTCAGAAGAATGCCCCAAACATTAGAGAATGTTACATTCAAAGCCATCAAGATACTCCACGAGAAAGCTAACAAAATAGGAGCTTCAGAAAGAAAACTCTTCCCCATCTCCAATCCAAAGAATTGCGAATACCACAACACTCCAGCCAATGCACAGAACAAAATATTGTTCACAAAAACACTACCTGGGATATTGAAATACTCTTTCCCTGTTTTGTTTTTAGCATTCTGATAAAAGCAAAAAATAGCATTGGTAACAAATCCACCGCCTGTAATCAAGAAGATCGCAGGAAGACCGGCGTACAAAGCATCTACGCCTTGAGCCAAAGCAGCCTCCTTTATCGGCGCAGCCGCATCCAAACCAAGAGCAAAACAAGCGCTCATCAGTCCACAGAGTAAAGCCACAAGCAGTCCTTTAGTAAGGGCGAAATCTTTCACCGCTACCTTGCGTTCCTCTTCGCTCATGCCTTTTGCACGCAAGCTACCCGCATAACCGATCGTTGCAATTCCCGCCAAAGTAACACAAACGCCTAACAAGAGTACCAATCCGGTTCCTTCAAAAAGGCTCTCTCCTTTCAACATTACCGGAAAAATCGTACCGAAAGCGGCGCAAGTGCCTAAAGCAATACTCTGTCCAAGGGCAACACCTAAATAGCGCATGCTAAGGCCAAAGGTTAAACCGCCAACACCCCACAATACACCATAAACGATGGCCATCGGAGCGCCCCCTTCTGCCCATAATTGCAAAAGCGTGCTTCCTTCGGGAACGGCTAACAAAGCACCCAAGAAAGGGAATACCACCCAAGCAAAAATGCCTTGCACTAGCCAGAAGCTTTCCCAGCTCCATTGTTTTACCTTTTTAATAGGTACATACGAAGAGCTGGCGCAAAAGCTTCCAAGAGCTATAATTAAAAGGCCGATAAGCGTATTCATCGCTTAGAAGTTACTTCGCGTTCGTATTTTTGAATCTCGGTGATGTAATCTTCACCTACAGGGACTCCATTCTTCAAACAGAAGTAATCCCAAACAGCATTCCAAGGCAATGATTTACATTCTTCAAGCAAAGCAAGACGTTCAAAATTCTGTCCGTTAGCTTCATATTGACGAAGCGTAACGATTGGTTCTAGCAAAGCTTGCAAGAAACACTTTTGAGTGGCACGTGAGCCAATAACGTAAGCACCGATACGATTGATTGAAGCATCAAAATAGTCGAGTCCGATATTCACACGATCGAGTGCATTGCAACGTACAATTTCTTTTGCTAAATCGAGCGTATCGTCGTTCATTATTGTAACATGATCAGAATCCCAACGAACAGGGCGGCTCACATGAAGCATGATTTCGGGAGTAAAGAGCAGCAATGAAGAAATCTTATCTGCAATACTTTCTGTAAGATGGAAGTGACCGGTATCGAGAGTAACAATTTTATTATTCTTCGCCCCATAGCCTAAATAGAAGTCGTATGAACCTACGGTATAGCTTTCGGCTCCAATGCCGAAGAGTTTAGCTTCAATACAGTCTTTCATGTTTTTATAAGGAGTGGCAAAGATCTCATCCAACGACTGTTTCAGAAGTTCGCGATAACGAAGGCGATT
>JAGPIY010000062.1 GCA_018054715.1 Bacteroidaceae bacterium | reverse complement strand
AATATGCAGTTGGACAGAAAGTAATCATTAATTGTAAGGGTTTATATGTCGGTGGATATGGATGGAGTACTTCGGCTGGTGTGTTGCAACGCGGAGTAATCCAGTTGGGAGCACTTTATAATGGAGGAATCGGCCGTATGGGTTCGGCTGTTTGGAACTTGCATGCATGGACTTCAGGTGCAGCTTCGACGAATAATCTACCAACACCTACGGTGATCACTTCACTCGATGAAATTAAAGCTTTAGATCCTATGAAAGCGATTAATTCCTTGGTTACATTGAAGAATGTACATTTTGCGAATGCGGCTACTGCATTGTTTGCTCCTACAGCTACCACTGAACAGTCTGTGGTATTTAATGATGAGTCGACAGTGGTGATGCGTACTAGTAATTTTGCAGATTTCCATAATCGTATTTTACCTGAAGGCACGGGTAGCATGACTTGTATTTTGAGTTGTTTTAAAGGTACTTGGCAATTGACACTTCGTGAATACAAAGATCTTGTAGGCTTTACAGATGTAGATGTATTGAAAGTGCTTGGTACGAAAGAGAATCCTTATAGTGTGACTTCGGCACGTGCTATATCTACAGCTTCGGGTACTACTCAAGCTTGGGTAGAAGGCTATATTGTGGGGGCAAATACAAATGCATTCTCTATTACTACTGCTAACGCAGTATTTGGTACTACCGGTGCAAAGAATTCTGCAATTTTATTAGCTGCTTCTCCTACTGAAACCAACCTGAGCAAATGTTTGGTAATTGGTTTTGCTAGTGACTCCGGAACAAATCAGAGCGATTTGAACCTTGCAGATCATCCTGAAAACTTAGGTAAGAAGGTGAAGCTCTCTGGCACATTAAAATATGCATTTAGTTTACCGGGACTAAAAACGATTACAAATTATGCGTGGGAATAATCTTCTCATTCATTAAATCCCCGAGGGGCGGGCTGTAGGTCCGCCCCTCTTTATTATAAGAAGAGATGAAACGATTAAAAAGACAAACTGTTTTTCTTGTTGCTTGTGCACTAGTGTTGGGTTTTGGCGCATGCGATGATTCCGCTACTTCGTCGGATATTTCAGCGGGTGTAGATGCAGGAAGTTTTATCCCTGCTCGTTTAGAAGTTCCTGCTTTGAAAGAAACTGCAGACGATCAGTATGTGGAACATTGGGTTACAATTGATGGCGTGGAGCAAGTAAATTATTGTATGGAATTCAATAAAGCAAAACGGCATTCACGCTGGGTGGCTTATACGTTGCATTCGGGAAATTGCATGGCACGGGTAAGTCGTACTGACTTCTTTACAGCCGATCCTTCCATTGCAGAGAGCGATCAAGCAAGTCGTTCCGATTTTAATGGATATGACCGAGGGCATATTTGTCCCAGTGCTGACCGTCTAGGATCTACAGAAGCAAATCTGCAGACGTTCTATTATTCGAATATGAGCCCACAAAAGAGTAGCTTCAATCAATCAGGTGGAGCATGGTACGAACATGAGGGTATTGTACGAAGCCTTGGGCGAAATGCACAAAAACGAGATACTTTATATATAGTAAAAGGAGGAGTTATCGAAAACCAAGAATTACTATCGGAAGTGACTTCTTCGCAACGTTGCGTAATTCCTCGCTTCTACTTTATGGCTTTACTGGTACTCAAAAACAATCGATATAAAGCTCTGGCTTATTGGTTCGATCAAAAACTTAATACGAGCACGGATATTACAATTGATGCTTTGGAAGACTCTACCGGCATTGACTTTTTCTCGGCTCTACCCGATGCCATTGAACGACAAGTAGAGTCTATTAAATATAATCTATAAAAATCATTTTTTACTTCAATGTATAAACTTCTAGCACTTGATCTCGACGGAACCTTAACTAATTCCAACAAAGAGATTTCATCTCACAATCGCGAAAAGCTTATCGAAGCACAGCAGCAAGGAATACAGATTATATTAGCTTCCGGTCGACCTACCTACGGCATAGTGCCACTTGCTCACGAACTTTGTATGGATCAGTATGAGGGATATATCCTTTCGTATAATGGAGGTGAGATTATCGATTGGACTACCAAAGAAATGTTGTACGAGAAAAAGCTGGATTCAAGTTTGCTTCCTTATCTGTATGCGCAAAGCAAAGAAGCAGGAGTGGCTATTTTGACGTATGACGGTCCGGAAATTCTCACCGAAGATCCAACTAATTTGTATGTAGCGAAAGAAGCTTTTCTCAATAAGATGCAAATTCGTTCTGTGCCTTCCTTCTTAGAGGCAATCCGGCATCCGGTGGCTAAATGCCTTATCGTTGGTGAGCCGGAAAAGCTAGAACTCTTAGAGCTTACTATTAAGACTGCGTTGGGAGATCAGATGGGCGTTTTTCGCTCTGAACCTTTCTTCTTGGAATTAGTACCGTTAGGAATTGACAAAACGGAATCGCTGAAAGTGCTTCTGCAAAAGCTCAATATATCACGCGAAGAACTTATTGCCTGTGGTGATGGCTTTAATGATCTTTCCATGATTCAGTATGCCGGACTTGGTGTGGCTATGTGTAATGCGCAACCTTTGGTAAAAGAGGCTGCCGACTATATTGCTCCGTCGAACGATGACGACGGAGTAGCTCACGTGGTGGAGCGATTCTTGCTGAGTTAACGACCGGCAAGCATCGCTACTATTTCACGATAAAGGTAAGGCAGTTGAATTACAAAATAATTAGGATACGATGGGTGCAGCACAACTAGATTGCAAGATCGTAGTTGGATATTATAGTTTTTCTCTACAATATACCGATAGAGACTTTGCTGTAATGCATAATGATAATAACTCGTATTATCGAGGTGTTGAATGGGAGCAAAGGCCGTTTCATGCACAAAGCTTTCGCGCAATATTTTGTTGTTCTTTCCAATTAATTTTGTGGAACATTTCCAGTCGTACATGTCGTAGCAACCTCCATGACTTTCTAGGAGATCTATTGTACCCGCAATTTTACTATCTTCATCAAATACAGCCCATTCCGTGCGGTATGGAAGCATTCGAGGATGCTCTACTTTAAACTTCAAGAAAAGTGGAAAAGCATCTTCTGTACCATGTGGAAGTCCTTGCAAATGTTGATCAATGTTATGATGCAACAAGGTGCCCATTTGTGATGCCTTTTCTCCTTTTATGCGCCATTCTTCAAGCAATGCTTCGGGAGTAGTACCTAGTTGCCGTGCTTTGATATTTGCCCATTTTTCGCTATCAAATTTTGGAAAAAATTGGTTAATAAAGCAAGTTACTGAAGTGTATTGTTGGTCTTCAATTGAATAAATATGTTCGTTAGGTTCAAAGTTTATGTAAGAGTCCCGTTCATGGGCATTTAGTTTGTTACAGTTCATTAGGTTGTATATTAAATAGTCGCTGCCAATCTTCCGGCTTGAGTATGGAAGTATCATACTTTACAAGGTCTACGTCAAGCTTTATTATTTCCTTTTTAGCCTCTTCTGTGGTTCGTCCGGCCTTACGTTCCAAGTGCTTCAGTATGGAATGAAGCTCTTCTTCAGTAAGTATTGTTTCGAATTTAGCAGTTTGATTAGTAAAAGGAGTGAAATTATGTTGCATACCAATAGGAGCGGTACATAATTCCGGCCCAAAAGCAATGCCGGGAAAAAGTCCTAATAGGTGCTCTTTCGCCAACCGAATATAGGCTGCCGAAACATTGCTTCCTAAGCTAATATGGCAGATATGTTGTTTCATTTTAGCAAATTTGACTACAAAATAAGCGTAAACTATTGACATATCCAAATAAATTCACTACTTTTGCCCTAAAAATAGATAAAAATGAAATTTATAGGGATAATACCTGCCCGATATGCCTCTACACGGTTTCCGGCAAAGCCTTTGGCTCTATTAGGTGGAAAAACAGTGATTCAAAGGGTATATGAACAAGTCGCAACTATTTTAGATGAAGCTATTGTAGCTACAGACCACAAAGAAATTTTTAATGTTGTAGAAGCTTTTGGCGGAAAAGCTGTAATGACGAGTGAAGCACATCGTAGTGGTACTGATCGTTGTTGGGAAGCATATACAAAAGTGGGACAAGGATATGACGTAGTGATAAACATACAAGGTGATGAACCTTTTATTCAGGCTTCACAATTGGAAGCATTAAAAGCCTGTTTTACCGATTCGGCAACAGAGATCGCAACTCTTGTTAAGCCTTTTACTGAAGAAGATGGTATAGAAGCTCTACTCAATCCTAATTCACCTAAGGTAGTTCTTTCCAAAGATCTATTTGCCCTCTATTTTTCGCGCTCTATTGTTCCTTATTGTAGAGGTGTTGAACCTCAAAACTGGTTAACAGAAGCCGGTCCTTTTTATAAACATATTGGCATTTACGCCTATCGTGCAGAAATACTTAAACAGATTACTTCGTTACCGGTTTCTTCGCTTGAAAAAATGGAAAGTCTGGAGCAATTGCGTTGGTTGGAAAACGGACTACGTATAAAAGTAGGAATAAGTAATATTGAAACTATTGGAATTGATACTCCGGAAGATCTTAAAAGAGCCGAAGAATTTCTTCAATTAAAAGCTCTTTTATAATTTATGAGAACAACAGCTCCTATAGTCCGGCCTATGCAGGCGTTTACCGTAACACGCCCGGAACAAACGGTAATGAAAAATGGCATTCCTTTAAAAGTTATTCGTGAAGGTGCCCAAGAAGTAGTTCGCTTGGATATTATTATTGGCGCAGGACGTTGGAATCAGACCCAATCGTTACAGGCTTTATTTACTACACGCATGTTGCGTGAAGGAACAAAAGCTTTGTTGTCGGCACAAATAGCTGAACGCTTAGATTATTATGGCTCATGGTTGGATTTGAGTACTACCATGCAGCATTCTATTTTAACGCTTTATACTCTCTCGAAACATTTCCCGGATACGCTTGCTATTGTGGAGCAATTGTTGAAAGAACCAACTTTTCCTGAGGAACAATTAGAGTTGGTACTTCGGAATAACCGACAACAATTTCTAATCAATCGTGAAAAAGTGAATTTCCTTTCCCAACAAGCACTTTGTGCAGCTGCATTTGGGCCAAATCATCCGATGGGCATTTCAGTAGAAGAATGGGATTACGATCGCATTTCTGCTGCTCAACTACGTGAGTTTTTTGAGAAATATTATCATTCGGGCAATTGCAAAGTATTCCTATCCGGATTGATTACTAAAAAGGAAATACAGTTGGTGGAAGAAACCTTAGGCAATGAAACTTGGGGAAATGTAAAATCGTTTGTAAATCCTCCTCACTTTCAGTTGCAGAAAACCGATGAAAAAAGGATTTTCCTGCCTAAAGCAGACAGTATGCAATGTGCAGTTAGTTTGGGTGCATTGATGCCGACCTGTCAAGATCCTGATTCTTTGGGACTTCGTGTGCTAATTATGGTTTTAGGTGGGTACTTTGGCAGTCGATTAATGGCTAATATTCGTGAGGAAAAAGGATTTACTTATGGTATTCAGGCTCATTTAACTCATGTACCGGATACCGGATTATTAGTGATTAGCTCGGAAACAACTCCCGAAAATGTGGAACCTCTTATTCATGAAGTTTATTGTGAACTGAAACGTTTGAAAGAAGAGATAGTTCCTGAAGAAGAATTAGAGCGAGTAAGAGCTTATATGATGGGAGAAATGGCACGTACTTACGAAGGTGCTTTCTCCTTAGCTGAAGCTTGGCTTCATATTGAACTTTCGCATTTACCCTATGATCATCCTGAACAAGCGATGCGAATTCTTGAGAACATAAGTGGTAAAGAACTACAAGCATTAGCTCAAAAGTATTTTGATGAGAAATCTATTTTTGAGATAGTAGCAGGGGGAGAAAGAATTAAAAATTAAAAATTTAGCGTTAAAAGCCGTATTTTCGGCATTCTTCTTCGATAAATGTTTTATTTTTGTTCCACGGTTTTTTCTGAAAGTAAATAAAGAATTAAAAATAATAATATGAAACTCAAATATTTTCTCCTCACGATAGGTCTTTCGACTGTATTTAGTGCGGTAGGACAAGAATTAAAAATAGGAGCCTATACATTCAAAGACGGAGGTGTATATACAGGTGAACTAGCCGCACGTAAACCCTCGGGTAAGGGAAAAACTGCTTATCCAAATGGAGATACTTATGAAGGGCAATATGTAAAAGGGAAACGTCAAGGCGAAGGTACTTATTCTTTTATCGATGGCGAAAAATATGAAGGCCAATGGTTTCAAGACCAGCAACATGGAAAAGGTACTTTCTACTTTCAGAATAATAATCGCTATGAGGGTTTATGGTACAAAGATTATCAGCATGGCGTAGGAAAGATGTATTATCATACCGGCGATATCTATGAGGGTGACTGGGTAAACGATAAGCGCCAAGGTAAAGGAGTTTATACGTGGAAAAGTGGAGATTGTTATTCCGGAGAATGGCTGAACGATAAGAAAAACGGAAAAGGAAAGTTTAAATGGGCTGATGGCTCGGAATATACTGGCGATTGGAAAGATAATGTACGTTCCGGAAGAGGTATTTATAAATATCCAAATGGCGATTATTACAATGGCGACTGGAGAAACGATATGATGCATGGAAGAGGAACTCTAATTTATGCAGATGGCGATAAATACGAAGGAGAGTATTTAAATGGTGAACGTACGGGGCGTGGAGTATACTTAATGCAGAACGGTGATAAATACGAAGGCTTTTTTCATAATGGCAAACGTCATGGCCTTGGTGTCGAAACAACTCATACAGGAGAGGTTTATAACGGCCAATGGGTAGAAAATTTACGTGAAGGACGTGGCAAACTTACTTGGGGTAATGGAAACAGCTATGATGGTGAGTGGAAAAACGACACCTATAACGGCATGGGCGTATTAATTCTTGAAGATGGCACCAAATATAAAGGCGAATTTGTAAAAGGCTTTATGGATGGTAAGGGCGTTATGCAAGAAAAAAATGGTACCAAATATGAAGGCTTTTTCAAACGTAGTAAGAAAGATGGCCCTTTCACAGAATTTGATAGTGAAGGAAACGTAATAAAACGTGGCACTTATAAAAACGGATATCTCGATAAAACCATACAATAATAAGATCCATTAAAAAAAGTGATTCGCATTTCGTTTTGTAACGTTATGCGAATCACTTTTTTAATGGATCTACTGAATCCTTATGAGGTGCGTGTTGAACTAAAATTAGTATACCCGATCCCCAAAGATAAAAGTCCCCACTCGTATTAGAGTGCTTCCCTCTTCAATAGCTAAAGGGTAATCGTGGCTCATTCCCATGGAAACTTCACAGAATTCGTTTTGTGTGGCAAAATAATCTGCTTTTATTTCTTGAAAGAATGAATTTACGCTTTGGAACTCTTGCCGTACTACAACTTCATCATCGGTATTGCTAGCCATTGCCATGATACCTGTTATTTGTATGTTCTTAAGATCCTTCCAGGCACCGCCAGTCAACATCTCTCGACATTCATCGAAGGTAAATCCGAATTTAGTTTCCTCCTTTGCCACATGTAATTGCAAAAGGCAGCGTACTACCCGATTTACCTTTTGTGCTTGTTTGTTGATTTCAGATAATAAGTATAAGCTGTCTACTCCATGAATGAGACTTACATAAGGAATCATATACTTGATTTTGTTGGTTTGTATATGCCCAATAAAATGCCATTCGATGTCCTTAGGAAGGCTCTCCCACTTTTCTGTCATTTCCTGCACACGACTTTCTCCAAAAAGGCGCTGACCTGCTTGGTAAGCCTCCATAATTGCTTCCTTAGGATGATATTTCGAAACAGCTAATAATTTTACATCTTCAGGAAGCTGCTTTTTAAGTTGTGCAATATGGGTTGCTATTTCGTTCATGCTTCTCCTGCTTCTGGAAATTCCGGTTTATCGTTTACTACGCCGTAAGGATATACATCCATTAAAGCTGTTTCGCTAACTGAGGCAATAATATAGTCGGCCATTGTACCTTTCATACCTTCGTCCAAATTCTTTACAGCCTCGCGTAGATCGTTTGCTTTAACAAGAATGAGGGTTGATGTTTTCTTTTCAGCACCGCTCTTTTCGTCAAGAGTAACGAATTGCACTTTGCATTTAAACCAGCGGTCGCCTTCTACTTCATCGAATATTTCACTATAGTTAGCCCGTTTAATGTCGGCTACAGTAAATTCGCCACTCATATAAGGGCTTACTTCTTCAATGATTCTAGCCTCTGCTTCAGTAAAGCTCAGTGCATCAACTAAATATGGCTCGTTGACTTTCTTTATCATGCCATTCTCCATTGTTTTCTCGTATTTGATCTTGCATTCAAACCAATTGTGCATCATCTTTTTTACTTCTATTAAATTAAAATATAGAGCAAAGATAATTGTTTTTTTCTTTTTCATCAAGAAAAAAAGTACTATATTTGCAAAAAGAATTGATTTTTAATAAGCCCCCATTATCATGGAAGAAAGTTTTATAGAAAACTTAGAAAAAAGCATAAAGCAGAATTGGGATTTAGATGCACTTACTGATTATAAAGGTACAACTCTGCAATATAAAGATTTAGCCCGAAAAATAGAAAAACTACATATCCTTTTTGAAGCAAGTGGGATAAAAAGAGGCGACAAAGTAGCTCTTTGCGGAAGAAACTGCGCTCATTGGGGAGTGGCTTTCTTAAGTATTCTGACTTATGGTGCTGTAGCGGTACCTATCCTTCATGAATTTAAATCGGATAATATACATCATTTAGCGAATCATTCAGATTCGCGTCTTCTTTTTGTGGGAGACGGCACTTGGGAAAACCTTAATGAATCGGCTATGCCTCATTTAGATGGTATTCTTGGGTTTGACGACTTCGAACTTGTTTTGTCACGTTCTGAAAAACTAACTTATGCACGTGCTCATCTTAATGAACTTTATGGTAAGAAATACCCATCGCGATTTCATTCGGACAGCTTCACTTGGGTAAAAGATCAGCCTGAGCAATTAGCTATTATCAATTATACAAGTGGTACCACGTCACAAAGTAAAGGAGTGATGCTCCCCTATCGTGCATTGTGGTCGAATACCGATTTTGCAATAGAAGTATTAGGCAGTAAACCCGGAAGAAACGTCGTTTCAATGTTGCCAATGGCTCATATGTATGGCTTGGCTTTTGAATTCTTGTACGAAATGTGTACAGGAATGCATGTATTTTTTTTAACCCGCATTCCCAGCCCAAAAATTATATTCCAGGCTTTTGCAGAAGTCAAACCCGACCTCATTATAGCCGTACCGCTCATCATTGAGAAAATTATCAAAAAGAATATTCTTCCTAAGCTACAAACTCCAACGATGAAGATCTTAATGCGTGTACCTATTGTTAATGACCATATCCGTGAGCAGATTCGCGAAAAGATGCTCGAAGGATTTGGAGGGCGCGTGGTAGAGGTTATTGTGGGAGGAGCTGCTTTTAACCAAGAAGTAGAGCAATTTTTGCGCAGCATCAACTTCCCCTATACCGTAGGATATGGTATGACAGAATGTGGCCCTATCATTGGCTATGAAGGATGGACAAATTTTGCATCAGGAAGCTGTGGAAAAGCAGCTCCGCGAATGGAAGTAAAGATAAATAATCCGGATCCTGAAACACAGGTTGGAGAAATTGTTTGTAAGGGTACAAATGTAATGCTTGGCTATTACCGAAATCCGGAAGCCACAAATGCCACTATTGATAGTGAAGGTTGGTTGCATACTGGTGACTTGGGACTTCTAGATAAGAAGGGTAACATCTTTATAAAAGGACGTAGCAAAAATATGCTGCTTTCTTCGAATGGACAAAATATTTATCCGGAAGAGATAGAAGATAAACTAAACACATTACCGTTTGTTGCAGAAAGTGTAATTGTACAACGCGAAGATAAATTGGTTGCTTTAATTTATCCTGATCTTGAAGAAGCAACAGCTCAAGGCCTTTCTCACAAACAAATAGGAGAAAAAATGGAAAGTAACCGTCTCGCTATTAATGAAGAG
>JAGPIY010000221.1 GCA_018054715.1 Bacteroidaceae bacterium | reverse complement strand
CGCTACTACTGCAGCTATGAGCACTTATAGCACAGCTGTAACTCTGCTTGTAGATGCACAGGATTCATACGATTTGCTTGCTAGTACAGCCGACACTACTCAGTTGAAGCAATATGCAGTAGATTTAGATGAATATGTAAGCTTTGCAAAGTATTATGCAGAAAACTATGCCTATTCTGAAAAGACCACTACTTATGGTACTGTCGCAATAGAGACTTTTGTAAATACAATGAAAGGTATTTTGGCTAATGTGAAGTCGGCTAGTGAATTTGTTGCTGCAAAAGCAGAAATATTGAACGCAGTAGTTGCATTAAAAGCTTCTATCGCGCAAAATGTAAATCCGGGTGATGAAATTACAGACAACTGGATCGTCAACCCTACAACTGATGGAACAGATAGTAATACATCCTTAAACGGTTGGTCTATTGTTGCTACAGATGGTAACCAATATTCTAATACAGGCCAGCATTGGGGAGGTGATACAAGCCGTCGTTATTTAAATTCTTGGAACGGCACGACCGGTAAACTTCAGTATCATACTCAACAGCAGATTCTTGGTTTGCCTAACGGCACTTATAAAGTACAGGCAGCTGTACGTAGCAGTGGTACTGGTGCTTATTTATTTGCAATTACAGGTACTGATAGCTTGAAGGCCGAAATGCCAAATGGTGGCGCGAGTGCCGGCGGTATTTGGGAAACTGCTGAAGAGGGTTCTGGTGCGAAGGGCGCAAACAATGGTGCTGGCTTTGGTTGGAACTGGATTACCATTGATAATATCAATGTAGGTGCTAATGAATTGATTTTAGGTGTAACTACAAAGAAGACCTTTACTCATGCTACATGGGGTGGAACTTGGTTCTCTGCTTCCGACTTTAAGCTCTTCTATATGGGTGCTACTTATACTCCGGTTGACCATGTAGGTATTGATGAAGTTACAACTGACAGTGAACAACTTATAGTTTATGCAGAAAATGGTTATATCGTAGTTCCCGGTGCAGAGAAGTTTGACGTTCTCACCTTGGGCGGTATGGCAGTTGATGCTAAATCGAAACTTCCTGCCGGTCTTTACATCGTGAAAGTCGGTGCTAAAGTAACTAAGATTGCAGTGAAGTAATAAACGAATCTGAACTTATTCTATATAATAAGGGCATGCCTATTTGGGTATGCCCTTATTTATTTGTCGAATTTTGCGATTGCCAGCTGTTGAATTCATTTTTGCCAGCTGCTAAAAATGATTACGCCAATTGTTGAATTCATATTTACCAGCTGGCAGTAATATCTTTGTTGCGTATGTTATCGCTCTTTCCCTCCTAAATAAATGTACGATGCTCTTTTATAGAATCAATTAGTGATTAAAAGAAAAAGTACCTATTTGTAAAAGGCTGAATAGTTCTGAATCGTTTAAGATGAACTATTCAGCCTTTTATTAGCTGAAAATCAGTGTTATACAGGTGCACACTGAAGGGTTGAAGACTTTTTCGCTGAGATTATAAATGTATCTTATTTGCCTCTAATTCTTTAAAGTAGAGGGTACATTTAGTTGTTCGGCACTCCTATTTGCCGATAAGTACCTCTGTTGATTTGATGACTGCGTGTACCTCATCGCCTACTTTCAAAGCAAGCTCTTCTACACTTTCTACTGTGATGACTGATACAATTTTTATATCATGTCCCAAATCGACCGTTACTTTTGCCATGATAGCACCGACTTTAATGTCTGTAATGGTTCCCTTTAAATTGTTACGTGCACTTAGTTCCATAGTTGATTAATTATTAATGGTGATACGAAATATGAAAAAACGTAGCATATATTATGCCAAGTTTAATAATCTACTGATTATGAGTTTCTTGTATGGATAATTATATGGAAAGGCACAATATTACTCACATTTTTGTATGAACAATTGGTTTTTATTTCCAAAATGTAGTTGCTATAAGTTGTTTACTGGTTGTGTCGAATAATTAAGATTTGCTTTTTTATTTTTATTTTTTTTATGCAATCTCTTGCGTATTCCGTTTTTTTCACGAATATTGTACCTCAATTGTACATGTAATTGATCTTCTTATTATAATACACAGGAATTCAATGGAATGCATGATTTTAACCTCGATTTTAATATTTTCAGTTCTATGAAAAAAACTGAGAAATCATTTTTTACCGTTTATGAAAAAGTCATTTATTATCGCTGCATTCTTTTTAGGTGCATGTCTTACACAATTTGCTAGTGCACAAGAATCGGAATCCACTCGAGAAACCCGTGCTAAAAGTCTTCCTAGTATTCCGCTAATCATCCGTGGGGGATTAAACTTTTCCGATTTGAGTATTAGTGAATCGGGTGAGGAAGAGTTGAGCAGAAGAACTTCTTTTAATGTAGGTGTCCTTTTTGATTTTCCTCTCGGACTTAGGTTTAGCTTGCAATCGGGATTGCTGCTTACCAGTAAAGGATTCAAGGAGGATGGCTATGATAATTCGCAACCGGCTACATTAACTTGTAATGCAACGTACTTGGAGGTTCCTCTTTTGTTTGTATGTCATCTTCCATTAGGTGATAATGCTGAATGGCTGGTGAATCTAGGTCCCTATTTTGCCTATGGTATAGATGGGAAAATAACCTATGAAGCCACTGCTTGGGGACAAAAATACTCTTCTAAACAGAGTATTAAAACATTTGGCAATGATGTTAATGGATTCAATCTATTCAATCGATTCGACTGTGGCATATCCTTTGGTACGGGATTGGCTTACAAGAAATTCAGTATTGGAATTCAAGCAGACTTAGGGCTAATTGACGTAAAGTCTCCGGAATACGATATGGCCTATAATTTGACTCAAGTAACGGCAAAGAATAGAACCATTTCTTTAAATGTAAGCTATAAGCTCTGAAACTAGGAACTCTTTTTCTATTCTGTTATTTGCCTCTTAGGTGGATATTGCTAGGGCGTTTTAAATCATTGAAGCGTAAATTTATCTCCATTCAGGATATAAATGCCTGGAGGTAAAGAACTCTTTTGATCTGCAGAGCCAACTATTGCTCCATCGATGGTATAGATAATATTGTTTTT
>JAGPIY010000061.1 GCA_018054715.1 Bacteroidaceae bacterium | reverse complement strand
CTTACCTTCCGTGTTATACAGATAATAATGATCGAAACCATCACATTCACTTTGATAAATGAACTGATTCTCGTTCCAAGGAAGAAAGACGATTGGATGTTGAGGTTCTACATATTTTGCATGTTTTTCCTCACGAAGTACTTTCTCTTTTTCACCTCTTTCTACATTATAACGAATAAGTTGAGCATCATTTTGATCACGATTCAACTCGATAAGATAGATACTTTTCGCATTAGGTGCCCATGATAAATTCGTAAAATAACGATTGGAAGGATCTCCCATTTGCAAAAACAGAATGTTTTTTGAAGCAAGATCATATATTCCAACGGTAACCTTATGGCTCGTTTCTCCAGCCATTGGATAGCGAATCGGTTGATTCTCTGCGCAACGTGTATTTATATTTAGGAGAGGATATTGAGCAACTTCCGTTTCATCCATACGGTAAAAAGCAAGTTTTGTGCCATCCGTACTCCAAAACGTTCCTTTTGTAATTCCAAATTCATCACGATGCACACTTTGACCACAAACAACACCCTCCGCTTCATGGGTAAGTGCTCTCTCACCTTGAGCAGTTGCTACGAAAAGGTTATTCCCTTTAGTATAAGCGACGGCTTGAGCAGTTTCTGAAAAATCACAATTATTCGCTTCTGCAGGAACCGGAATAAAACTCAAAAGCACAGCTTTTTTAAAATCAACCAACGCATAGCCCTTGTTCTCCATCCTCACCCTTACAAAAGGTTCTGAAGCAGTTGGGAACACCAAGTTGGCAAGGCTATAAACCTTATTTAGCCCTGCTCCTTCAAGTATCTTATTGAGTTTCTCGAAGGAAAACAGCATGCGTTTTTTGTTTGACTTCGGATCAGCTGAAAAGACAGTTTCTCCATCTTCTGAAATTCCTATATACCTATCTCCCCACCAAATTGGTTCAGTAAACGGATAAGTATGATAGGCCGCATAACCAGAACCACCAGCCACCAATTCCTCAAGTCCTAATTCCTTTAAAGCAGAGCCACTAGAAGACTGAGCTAAAAGTGTAGGGCTAGAAAGAAAAAGTGTAGACAGTAGCATTGCAGAAAGAATCTTCATCATATTTCACGTGCAAAATGCACTCTTTTTTTAATCTTTTTTATCGAGGTCTTTAAACACCTTACGTTCGTAACGAGGGCGGTATTTACGAGTATAATCTTCTGATCCTTCAGCTGGTTTTGAGTAAGGCCTATCTTCACGAGTACGGAAGGGACGATCACCATTACGTTCGAAGGGTTTATCACCGCGTTTCTCGTAGGGCTTATCGCCTCTGCGTTCGAATGGACGATCACCACCTTCTCTGCGTTCAAAAGGCTTTCCTTCACGACGTTCGAAGGGTTTATCCTCGCGGCTACGGAAGGGACGATCACTTCCTCTATGCTCAAAGGGCTTGTCACCACGTTTCTCGTAGGGTTTATCACCTCTGCGTTCGAAGGGACGGTCACCACCTTCTCTGCGTTCAAAAGGCTTTCCTTCACGACGTTCGAAGGGTTTATCTTCGCGGCTACGGAAGGGACGATCGCTTCCTCTATGCTCAAAGGGCTTGTCACCACGTTTCTCGTAGGGCTTATCACCTCTGCGTTCGAAGGAACGATCACCACCCTCTCTACGTTCATAAGGTTTCCCTTCACGACGTTCGAATGGTTTGTCTTCGCGATTGAACGACTTTCTTTCGTAATTATTACTCTTTGCAAAGGAACTTCTCTGAGGATCGTATTTACGTTCAAGCTGTTCGTCACTACTACGTTCTGGACGCTCGCTGTGGTTCTCTCTTGCTACATAAGCAGGACGATGCTCTGCACGCTCTGTACTAGGAGCGGTCGACGTTTCACCTTCTTCGGCCGAAATCACCACTCCGGCTTCAGCCCCTTGTCCCTGGGCCAGACTTGTTTTGAAATCTTTATTCTTACCCCCAAACAATTCATACTTGCGGAATTCACATTCGAGAGGTCCGTTGAAAAGCTCAATCCGCTGCGCAGGGCGCAATCCGATTTGATCAAAACATTCTTTACGATAGCTAATTACCCAAGCCTCGTTCCCTTGAAACTCATGTTTGAGCTTACGGCCAATGGTAGTGTATAATCCCATCAAATTATCGGCTGTAATACGCTCACCATAAGGTGGATTTGTTACGATAATAGCCTTCTCCTCAGGTTGTACAAAATCCTCAATAGGACGTACTGTCAAGGTTATATCTTTGCTGAAACCAGCAGCCTTTACGTTGTTTGTAGCTGTTTGGTTTGCTTCTCGTAGAATGTCATAACCATAAATGCGATGAGCAAACTCTTTTTCTTTCGAATCGTCGTTATAAATTCGAGCCAACATCTCAGCATCAAAATCTGCCCATTTTTCAAAAGCAAATCCTTTTCTGCGGAATAATCCGGGAGCCATATTTTTAGCAATCAGAGCTGCCTCAATAAGCAAAGTGCCCGATCCACACATCGGATCGATAAAGTCGCATTCTCCCTTCCATCCTGTAAGAAGCACCATTCCGGCAGCAAGCACCTCATTCAAAGGAGCTTCGGTAGCCTCTTGGCGATAACCTCTACGGTGGAGCGATTCACCGCTAGAATCTAAACAAAGTGTACATTTGTTCTCTGCAATATGAATATGTACCGAAAGCTCAGGATTATTAATACGTACGGAAGGACGCTTATTGTATTTCTCCATGAAATAGTCGGCAATTCCATCCTTAACCTTATAAGCTACAAATTTAGAGTGACGAAACTCATTACTAAACACAACAGAATCAACAGAAAAGGTTTTATCTACGGTAAGAATTTGATCCCAGTCGAAATCTTTTACCGCATCATATACCGCATCCGCATCGCGAGCCATGAAATGTTTAATCGGTTTGAGGATACGCAAGGCAGTATGCAACTCAAAGTTCGCACGGTACATCAGTTCCTTATCGCCGGTAAACGACACCATACGGCGTCCCAGCTGTATATCGTTTGCACCGAGGTGAGTTAATTCCTCTGCCAGTACTTCTTCCAATCCTTGGAAAGTCTTGGCGATCATCTCAAATTGTTCGCTCATATATTTATTTTGTTGCTTTTCGTTGTACAATGCGTGCTTCGGCCGGAACATTTTCCGTAACCCAGATATTGCCCCCTATGGTAGCTCCGCGACCAATCGTAATACGGCCTAAAATAGTAGCATTTGAATAAATTACCACATCATCCTCTAAAATCGGATGACGAGGAATTCCTTTAATTGGCTTTCCATCTTCATCGAGTGGAAAACTTTTGGCTCCTAAGGTTACTCCTTGATAAAGTTTCACATTTTTGCCTATAATAGAAGTCGCTCCAATCACAACTCCCGTACCATGATCAATTGTAAAGTGTGGCCCTATTTGTGCCGCAGGATGGATGTCAATGCCCGTCTCACTATGTGCCATTTCGGTAATGATACGGGGAATAAGCGGTATCTGCAATTCCAATAGCACGTGAGCAATACGATAATTCGTGATAGCACGAATAGCAGGATAGCAGCAAATAACCTCACCATAAGAGGTGGCCGCAGGATCTCCATTATAAGCAGCCACTACATCGGTAGCCAGCAACTCACGCAAGGCCGGCAACTTCTCTACAAAACGAGCAGCTCGCTCTTCGGCATCTTCACGAAGAATTTCTATTGAAGTAGAATCCTCAAAAGTTTTGGCAAAGCAAAGCCCTGCCAAAATTTGTTTCTTGAGCAATCCAAATAGATGCTCTACATTTACGCCGATATGATAATTAATGGTCTTACTATTAACCGTAGAATTGCCAAAATAACCTGGAAACAAAATGCTTCGCGCCAATTCTACAAACTCTTCCAAAATCTTTCCGGAAGGCAATGGTTCACCATCTTGATGCTGATGCATGAGCCCTTTGTACGACTCGGTTCGCGATAGTTCGCTCACGACTTTAGTCAATATATGTGTATAGTCAGAAGAGCTCATATTCCTAATATATAATGTGCGCGCATAAATTTGGGTACAAAGATACGGAAAAAAAGCGAGATTCAAACTATAAATACACTTATTTATTTACCACATGCCGGTTGGTTAGCGGAATCACATTTCCCTCATTTAACTGATAACGCTCTTGCGATTCGGGGCAGACTGCAAATCCTTCTTTGTTAAAACGTAGCGTACAACCTCGGCGACTTACCCAACCATGACGTCTGGCCGGATTCCCTATCATTAGCGCAAAAGCAGGCACATCGGTAGTTACTACCGAGCCCGCACCAATGAGAGCATATTCATGAATTGTGTTGCCACATAAAATCGTGACATTAGCACCAACAGTAGCTCCGTATTCTACAAGAGTCGCCTTGAATTCTTCTTTTCGCTCAATGTCTGCACGGGGAGTCAACACATTTGTAAAGACACACGAAGGACCTAAAAAGACATTATCTGCCAACGTAACTCCACTATAAAGGGAAACATTGTTTTGTATTTTACAATTATTCCCAACTATTACATTCTTGCCCACAAACACATTCTGTCCGATAATGCAATTTTTGCCTACGCGAGATTCACTCATTATATGAGCAAAATGCCAAATCTTACAGCCTTGGCCAATGCTACATCCTTCATCGATATACGCAGAAGGATGAATAAAAATAGTGTTTTCAATACTAGAATCCATAAGAAAAATATATATTTAAGATTCAGAAAAACGGATATTCAATAATTTTCCGGATAATATAATGCTGCTCTTCGGGGGTTAACTCAGTATGCATTGGTAAAGATACTACCTCGTTACAGAGGCTCTCGGAAACAGGTAATCCTCTATTTATATTGCCTTCAGGATCAATAGCACGTGCACATCCGGCAAAAGCAAGTTGACGATGCAAGGGGAGGGGGTAGTAAACCATCGTAGGTATACCTTCGGCTTGCAAATAAGCACAAAAACGATCTCTCTTTTGAAGCGTTGCCTGAGGTAATCGTATCGTATATTGGTTATAAGTATGACGTTCAGGGTGAACATTTTGCAATGGAAGAGTCAGCATCTGGAAATTGCTTAGTCCGTTATCATAACATGCAGCCACCTCATAACGCATAGCAAGATAATCGGGAAGATGCCGTAGCTTCACTCGCAAAATAGCAGCTTGCAAAGCGTCCAAGCGCGAATTGCAGCCAATTAAATCATGATGATACTTTACACTTTGCCCATGCGAAGCCAAACAGCGGACTTTTTCTGCTAACTCTGCATCGTTAGTCATCAATGCACCTCCATCACCCATACAAGCTAAATTCTTCGTCGGAAAGAAAGAAGTACAACCAATATGACCAATTGTACCGACAAAGCTGGGTTTAGAAGATTCGGACAGAGTATACTGTGCTCCCAATGCCTGCGCAGCATCTTCAATGACAAACAGATGATGAGTCGTGGCCCATTCCATTATCGGCTCCATCTCACAACTCTGCCCAAACAGATGTACCACAATAATAGCCTTTGTACGAGACGTGACAGCCTGCGCAATAGTATCTAGCGTGACATTAAAAGTGGCAGGATCTACCTCTACAAAAACAGGAACGCCTC
Organism: Bacteroidaceae bacterium; assembly: GCA_018054715.1. GTDB lineage: Bacteria > Bacteroidota > Bacteroidia > Bacteroidales > Bacteroidaceae > UBA1794. The sequence goes on along the minus strand of JAGPIY010000061.1, from coordinate 4,464 downwards.
TCAGTAAAGCAATTGCTTCAGCCGAAGCAGCATAGGTAAATGCAGGCACTATGACTTCATCCCCAGGCTTTAAATCAATGGCCATGAGCGCAATTTGCAAAGCATCCGTCCCATTGGCACAAGGTATAACGTGATCCACATGAAGATAAGAAGCCAGCTCCTTGGCAAAAAGCGTCACTTCTTCCCCACCGATAAACGAACAAGAAGAGAGTACACCATCGATAGCGTCATCGATTTCCGGACGGATACGAGCAAGCTGACCTTGCAAATCCACCATCTTCACCTCTCTTTCGGCAATATTCATTTCTCGGCGTACATCAGTTCATAGTATTTCTGATAATCGCCACTCGTAACGTCTTTTACCCAATCTTGGTTCTCCAGATACCAACGAATCGTTTTCACAATGCCTACTTCAAAAGAAGTTTCAGGGTACCAACCAAGTTCGTTCTTGATTTTAGTGGGATCAATAGCATAGCGCTGGTCGTGCCCCAGACGATCGGCTACAAAAGTTATTAAACTTTCATTAATCCAATCAATGGAAATGTCACCGTTGGCGTTCAACTCTTTTTTGCGAAGTACTTTACGATATTCAGGATTTTCTTCCATCAACTGACGAACTGTTTGAATAGTCAACTTTACAATATCAATATTTGTCTTCTCATTATGACCGCCTACATTATATACTTCGCCTACTTTTCCTTCACGTACAACTAAATCAATTGCCTTTGCATGGTCTTCTACATATAGCCAATCGCGCACATTGCTACCATCGCCATATACCGGCAATGATTTGCCTTCAAGGATATTATTGATAATAAGCGGTACCAGTTTTTCGGGGAAATGATAAGGACCATAATTGTTGGAACAACGCGTAATGGTAGTAGGCATTTTGTACGTATCGTGGTAAGCAGCTACAATCATATCGGCACTGGTTTTTGAGGCGCTATAAGGGCTATGAGGGCATAACGGAGTAGTTTCGGTAAAGAAACCTTCAGCACCCAGACTGCCATATACCTCGTCGGTCGATACTTGGTGATAACGAATGCCTTCTCTCCAAAGTGGATATCCATCTTCTCCCTTGCCGATTACCCACGCACGACGTGCCGCATCCAACAGGTTTTGTGTACCAAGAATATTAGTCACAAGAAATAATTGCGGATCTTCAATGCTACGGTCTACGTGACTTTCAGCGGCAAAGTTAACTACTACGTCGAATTGATATTGGGCAAAAAGCTGGTCAGCTAACGTACGGTCGCAGATATCGCCTTTTACAAAGAAGCAACGCTTCTCATCGATATCAGCAGAGATAGTACCCAAGTTGCCGGCATAAGTCAACGAATCCAAAACCACGACACGAATGTCGGCATGTTTTGCAAGAATGTATTTAATATAGTTTGCGCCGATAAAACCTGCAGCGCCTGTTACTAAGTAAGTCTTCATTTTTTTTAGAGTAAAAGAATAGTAAAAAAGGGGAATTATTCGTCGACTTTTACTAGACTAAGAATATATTGTCCGTAATTTGTTTTTTCTAGCTTTTTGCCCAGTTGCACTAATTGCGCATCGGTAATCCATCCGTTGCGCCATGCTATTTCTTCGATGCAACTTACATAAAAGCCTTGTCGATTCTGTATGGTAGCGACGAAGTTAGAAGCTTCAAGCAGACTGTCGCAATTGCCGGTGTCGAGCCACGCAAAACCACGGCCGAAGAGCTGTACTTGCAAACTTCCTTCCTCCAAATAAACCTTGTTGAGGTCGGTTATTTCATATTCTCCACGTGCAGAAGGCTTCAAGGCAGCCGCTTTTGCAGTAACTGTGGAATCGTAAAAATATAAACCCGGCACTGCGTAGTTACTTTTCGGTGTTAAGGGTTTTTCCTCCAAAGAGATCACACGACCCGATTCATCGAACTCACAAACTCCGTACGCACGAGGATCTTTTACATAATATCCAAAAATACAAGCCCCTTTATTGAGAGCTACTGCACGTTGCAACATCGTTGAAAAACCTTGCCCGTAGAACATGTTATCGCCTAAAATCAAACATCCCGGTCCGCCTGCCAAAAATTCGGCACCAAGCACAAAAGCTTGTGCCAAGCCATTCGGCTGTTCTTGAATTTTATACTCAAACGTCATGCCTAACTCTTCACCCGAGCCCAACTGTTGCTGAAACATAGGCAAATCACGTGGAGTTGAAATCACTAAAACTTCACGAATACCCGCTAACATCAAAGTAGATAAGGGATAGTAAATCATGGGCTTATCGTATACAGGCATGATTTGCTTTGAAATAGCTTTTGAGAGTGGATAGAGGCGCGTTGCACTACCTCCTGCCAAGATGATTCCTTTCATTTTGTACGTTCGTTTTTTGTTTTCTTTTGTATTTGCAAATCGTTTTTGCAAATCTTTATGGCACAAAGGTAGAAAAACTTTTGTATTTCAACAACGATTTGCAACGTTTTTTTGTAAGGTAAAGAGCTATTTTTAAGACTTGCTGAAGTGTGGACAAAGAATTAACGATCTTCTCGAAATAAGCCCTACGGCTTTTCTTCTTTTGCCCTAGGCCTTTTTGAATTTTGCCGTAGGGCAAAAAGGAAAGAGAAGCAATCCTTTTTGCCAACTCTTCGTATTGTATTTATCAAAAGAAGAGCTTCTTCTCACACTTATTTTATGAAGTGATTTGCTATTGCTGAAATGAGAAGAAATGTACGAAACCAGAATGATAATAAAATGCAAAAAGAAAGACAAGGAAGAACAAGGATCTATTCTTCTAAAAGATCGTTCAGCTCTATCACTTCTAAATCACGCATCTCTCCGGCCTCTAAGGTTAAGCGGATTAGAGTTCGTACATTATGAAATCCTTGCTTACCTGCCGCACCCGGATTAATATGCAGCAAACCAAGCGTTTTATCGTATTTTACTTTCAGAATATGCGAATGCCCGGAAAGGAAAAGCTTCGGCGGACGTACTAATATCTTGGCACGAATAGAAGGGTCATAATTACCCGGATAGCCACCGATATGCTTCATCAATACATCTACTCCTTCACAGACAAAACGGGAAACTTGTGGAAATTGACGACGGATCTCTCCTCCATCAATATTTCCATATACCGCACGAAGAAGAGCATGCGAAGATAGCTTGTCGACTACCTCTTGCGAACCGATATCCCCCAGATGCCAAATTTCATCGCATGCAACAAAATGTTCTAAATAGCGAGGATCCCAATATCCATGGGTGTCGGAGAGAATTCCAATCTTTTTCATTTATGTTTCAATTCTTTTTCAGCAAAAAATTTGCTTTTCACGCACAAAGATATTACTTTTACGCAAAAAACAAGCGGATCATGGAGAAAAACTATCAATATTTTGATCGCGATACGAGTTGGCTTTCGTTTAACTATCGTGTATTGTTAGAAGCCTCAGACGAGCAACTACCTCTTTACGAACGTATTAACTTCATTGCTATCTATTCTTCAAATCTAGAGGAATTTTACAAAATACGAGTGGCGGAACTAAAAAGTACGATTACTAAAACACAAGAGCGTGAGCTAGAAACGGAAGAAAAAGAAAAGATACTTGAAGCTGTAAATCAGGAAGTAGACCGTCAACTCGACAAGCGTGTTTTTATCTATGAAAAGAAGATTATTCCGGCTCTGTCGGCACATCATATCGTGTTCTACCAATCACCGGCAGAAATTGAAACTTTTCATCGCCCTTTCGTTCGAAGTTTTTTTATCGATGAGGTTTTTCCATTTCTTCAACCCGTACCTCTGGGAAACGGAGTTCACAGTTTCTTGCGCGACAATCGACTGTATTTAGCAGTGCGCGTTTATAAGAAAGAAGAAAAAGAGACCCCTAATGCCCTACGAAAAGCACAATATTTTGTAATTAAACTTCCACATGAGAAGGTTCCTCGCTTTATTGAATTACCTTCAAACTTAGGACGATCGTACGTAATGTTCCAAGAAGATTTGATTCGTGCTAATTTAGATGTTGTTTTTGCAGATTATGACGTAGATTGTAGCTATTGTTTGAAGATTTCACGCGATGCGGATGTTATATTGGAAGATACTTCTTCCGAGGGCATCGTGCAACAGATGAAAAAGAAGCTAAAAAAGCGTAAGATAGGAGCGGTATGCCGTTTTGTATACGAGCGACAGATGCCGACTGACTTCTTGGATTTCTTGATGAAAAACTATCAAATATCATCGGCCGACTTAGTGCCGGGCGACGGCCATTTAAACTTGGAGCAGCTCCGTTCTTTACCGTGCCCAAGTAAAGCTTTATTGACTTTACAAAAACCTAAACCCATGCGTTTGAATTGCTTGGATGCACAGGATTCTATCTTTAATTACGTAGAGAAAAAGGATCTGCTGCTTTACTACCCTTACCATTCCTTCGAACATTTTACGCACTGGCTTTATGAAACGGTACACGACCCTAGCGTAACTGAAATTTTAATTACC
>JAGPIY010000060.1 GCA_018054715.1 Bacteroidaceae bacterium | reverse complement strand
ATTATTGATGGACAAATAGAATGAGCCTATGAATAAATAAAATGTTGATTATCAATGAATAAACCATAGATAAGTGATATCTGCTGATGGACAAGCCCTATTTTTATTGATTCATCATACTTTGTTTCCCTTCCAGTTGGGCACTGGCATCAACCGAAAAGGCTCCATTGGTTATAATCTCTTCGCCCGACTTCAGTCCGGAGAGTACCACATAAGCTCCGGAAAGCGAAGGGCCAAGTTCTATTTCACGCATCCGGAAAGTTGGAACAGAAGTTTCCGGAGTCTTCACATAGACAATCGAACGTTTTCCGGTCCATAATATAGCCGACTGTGGAATGATCAGTTGATGTTTGTATTGAGCTAAAGAAGCTTTCACGTTGCCTGTAACAAACATCTCCGGTTTTAGTTTGCCGTCGCCGTTATTCAGTTCCACTCTTACCCCTGCGGTACGCGTAGAAGGGTTGATTACCGGATCGATAAAGGAGATCTTTCCGGAGAATTGCTTTCCGGGAATAGCTTGAAGAGTAAAATCAATCTTGTTCCCTGGCTTTAAAAAAGGTAAATCACTTTCGTAAGCCTGAAACACAGCCCATACATGCGATAAATCGGCTATCTGAAAAAGAACGGCACCTTGATTGATATAATCGCCTTTATTGATTTGCTTGGCAATAACTTTGCCACTGGCATTCGCCTTTATTTCTACTATCGGAGAGACTTTCCCCGATCTTTCTACAGCACCAATTTGTTGATCGGTGAGACTCCATAACCGTAACTTTTCGCGTGCTGCCTCAAGTAAATAAGATTTTTGGGGTGATTCGCTCATTCGTTTGGTTTCCAACAGTTCTTGTTGTGCGGTATATAATTCAGGAGAATAAAGAGAAGCCAATGTTTGTCCCTTTCTTACTGATTCGCCCGTATAGTTTATCCAGAGACGTTCTACCCGTCCGTTAACATGAGCTGTTTGCGATTGCATCAATCGTTCATCAGGTTGAATTTTTCCATAGAGGCGTAAATCCTTTATCGGGTTTTCACTGCTGACTATTGAAGTCTGTACATTAGCCAATGCCAAAGCTTCTTCCGATAATTGAATTTCATTCGGATCGATCGTTGCAGAATTATCTTCTGAAGAGCTATCTTTTAAAGGAATCAAATCCATCCCGCAAATAGGGCATTTGCCGGGTTTATCCATTTTTATCTGTGGATGCATTGAGCAGGTCCATACGGTATGCTTATGCTTCTGAGTCTCTTTGCTTATAGTCTCTTGTGTCTTTTCGTTCTTACCGGAAGGGGAAAAGAAGATCCATCCTAAAGCCAGGCCTGCTAACAAGATCAGCGCATATCGCAAAGAATTCTTCTTGAAGGCTCCATTCGTCCATTTACTATATTGCTTGTTCATATTCTCTCTTATTTTGGGTTTATAATTAAGTCGTCTTTTGCTATTATCTTCTCAAATTCGGCAACCGCAGTATTGTATTCTACTACCGATTCTACTTGCTTCAAACTATAATTCAGCAGTTCTCGTTGTACTTGCAGCACGTCGGTCAGTCCGGCATTGGAGGATGCAAACTCTCGAAGCATTAGTTCGAACGTAATTTGTGCCAGTTGACGTTGCTTCGCATAAAGTGCAATTTTACGGGAAGCATCTGTTATGCGTAGATTTATCGCTACGAAACTTGAATGTAACTCGTTTTGCGTATTCTGATATTGCAGTTCAGCAGATTGCTTCATGAATTTACTATCACTAAGTTGAGCTTTGTACTTCTTTCTGTAAATAGGCAAAGTCAGCTTAACCATAGGCATTATCATGTCCATCCCATTCATATTGTTCATGCTGCCCATCTCTTCGGGTTTCTTACTGTTGATCATGTACTCTACGCCAATTCCGATCATAGGATATCCCATCTTCTTAGCCATTTCCCCTTTAGCTTCGTAAGAAGCACTTTCAGCTTTCCACATTGAAAGCATCGGGTTTCGTTCGATAACTGTTTGCCAAGCAGTTGTATCATTTACTATAAACGGCTTTATTTCTAGAGTCTCCGGTACAGAAACAGGAGTAATAGGTGCACGTCCTAACAGTGTATTGAATGCTGCGATTGTCATCTTGAACTGCGATTGTGTTGCTTCCAAAGTATTCTCTAACTCAGCTCTTTCAATTTGAATACGTAACACATCCGACATTCCGCTATTACTTCCACTCATCGATGTGGAAGGCATACCTCCTCCCATCGAAGCTGACTGATTCGCTGAACCTGTTGAAGGAGACGACGCACCTCCCATTCCCGACATTCCTCCACTTTGCGAAGTTGAGGCTCCTGAGGAGGTGGATGAAATGGTTGATGAACCGTACGAAGAAGAAGCTGAGCTACTTGATTTCCCCTTAAAGCTAGGCGATTTATAGCGATAAACGGCAACCTCTTCCAGTGATTTCAAGAGTTTAATATTCTCTCGGAGATTAGTAAGCCTTGCTTGAATGCTATTTAGTTGATACCATTGAGCTTGGACATTGTAAATAACTTCAAAGCTGCTCTCTCTAAACTTCTCATAAGAGGCATTTGCCATTCCTGCCATCTCTGCTTTAGCTGCTTTTAGGGTTCCAAACCATGGAAACATTTGCATTAGGTTAAGTGTTCCGACTTGTTTGCCATTTACTTGTTCCATCGATTTCAGAAAGAAGCTGAATCCTAATTCAGGGTCGGGTAACGATCCGGCAGGAGCAATACGTTGCAAGGAAGCTTGATACGAAGCAAAATCGGCACGTACTTTTGGATTGTTTTTTGCAGCTTGCTCCATATAGATTGCAAGACTGTCCTGAGCCTTGAGGGGACTGAGGTTTGTGGTCAGTAGCATGACCGACCAGCAAACATATTTAATTAATCTTGTCCTTTTCATCTTCATCTGTTTGATTTGAATAATTTGTTTCAAGTTGCTCAGGCAACCGATGCCTTTTCACAGCGAGTTCTCTCCACCAACATTGCAGAACCGGTACTACAAACATGGTCATGGTTTGAATCAGCATTCCTCCAAAGGTAGGTATGGCCATAGGCACCATGATGTCTGAACCTTTTCCGATAGAAGTCAGCACAGGTAGCAAAGCTATCAAAGTGGCTGCTGTGGTCATTGAAGCTGCACGTACCCTTCTGAGTCCCGACTTTACTACGGCTTCCCGAATTTCATCCTTATTGCTTGGCTTTTCATCCAGAAAGATCTGATGAATGTAAGTCCCCATCAAAACCCCATCGTTGGTAGCTATACCGAAGAGGGCAATAAATCCAACCCAAACTGCTACACTTAGATTAATGGTGTGCATTTGAAAGAGATCGCGCATGTTCATCCCTTCAATACTGAAATTAAGGAACCAGTCTTGTCCATATAACCAAATAAGTATGAATCCTCCGGCAAAAGCGACAAATACACCCGAGAAGTGAATCAGTGATGCGGTGATCGACTTAAATCGGAAATAGAGGATCAGCAGTATCAGAATTAAGCTAATTGGTATTACGATCAGTAATCTGCTGGTAGCTCTGACTTGCTGCTCATAGTTTCCGGCAAATTGATAGGTCACTCCTTTAGGGAGTACTATCTTGCCTTCTTTTATTTTGTGATCCAACACTTTCTGCGCCTCGTTCACCACGTCGACTTCCGCCTTGCCTGACAACTTATCGAAGATCACATAACCGACTAGGAATGTGTTCTCACTCTGTATCATTTGTGCTCCTTTGGCGTAATTAATATCTGCCAATTCGTTGAGAGGCACTTGCGCTCCATTAGAAGTGGGTATCAATATCTGCCCTAAGGATTCGGGATTATCTCGTAGCTCTCTTGCATATCGTAATCGGATGGGGAAGCGTTCACGACCTTCTACAGAGGTCGAAAGCTTCATTCCGCCTACCGCAGCGCCAATAATTTCCTGTAAGTCGGAGACTTTTACACCATAACGTGCCATGCTCTCTCTATTCAGCTTTATTTCTAGATAAGGAGCACCTACGGCTCTGTCATAGAATACAGAGGCTGGCAATATGGAAGGAATCTCTTTTAACGCTTTTTCCATCGTCTTTCCGGCTTTCTCTATTGACTCCAGATCAGGGCCAGAGATCTTAAGCCCCATAGGTGCTCTCATACCCGTAGAAAGCATCACCATGCGGGTAGCTATCGGTTGAAGTTTTGGCGCAGAGGTCAGTCCGGGAAGATGTGTTACCTTCACAATTTCATTCCAGATATCGTTCTTGTTTTTTATCTGAGGACGCCACTGACGATAATATTCTCCATATTTATAAGCGATCAGACTGTCTCTTGGAATTACACGGAATTCCTTCTTCGGATCATAGGTTTTGCCTCCAAGAAGTAAGAATCGGTTATCTCCATCCACTTTAAAACGCTCTCGCAGACCGTCTTCATCGAGCATATACTCTGGACGATAATTGATTGTATTCTCATACATTTGAATCGGTGCCGGGTCAAGAGCCGAATTCACGCGCCCCCATTTACCTACTGCCAATTCTACTTCAGGAATGTGCTTTAAGCGTCGATCTAGTTTCTCAATGTTTTCAAGATTCTGTTCAACTCCTGAATGTGGCATACTAGTTGGCATTAATAGGTATGATCCTTCATCCAGAGTGGGCATAAATTCTTTACCGATACCGGGAAACTTGGCACTCGTTGCACTCCAAAAAATTGTTTTTCTAAAAGAATTCCAGCCGACTGTTTCAAATCCTTTAGCCACAAAGCCAAACGCTTGATCGAAGCCCATCCATATTACGAGGCCAAATAATACGGTGAAAATAGGAATCGCAATGAACTTTAGTCGATTGGCTAAGCACCAGCGGAGAATCCGCTCATAATAAATAACTAGTGACCATAATAGGGCTAATATAACTGTTACTATACCTGCTACGAATAACATATTGATCAAGATCCCGTTTTGAGGTCCTAAGGGTAGCCATTCTGAAGATAGCAGATAAACAGTAGTTAGCAATGTGATTGCTATATTGATATAATTGGGATACTGCTTTTTATCGGCCTTCCATTTATGGGTGCACAAATTATTTATTCCGATGGCGGTTAGTGCTAGTGCAGGTATTATTCCACTCAAACTAAATAAAACGATACCTGCTACAATTAGCAAGAGGTTAGCCGCTTTGCGAAGGCCCTTTCTGGGTATCTTTAGTGAGAATATCCAATAAGCTAAGGTGGGCAACAATACCAGTCCAAGTACAAATGCTGAAGCTAAAGCAAATGTTTTGGTATAAGCTAGCGGATGGAACATCTTACCTTCTTGAGCCTGCATGGCAAAGACTGGGATAAAGCTTATAATAGTAGTAAGCATTGCAGTACTGATTGCTCCGGAAACTTCTGTAACCGAATCGTAAATCAATGCAACAAGGTATTGCCCTTGTGTCTTTCCTCTATTTTCCGGGAAATTGAGATGCCGGATAACATTCTCCATAAAGACAACTCCCACGTCGACCATTACACCAATGGCGATTGCAATACCCGATAGAGCAACAATGTTGGCTTCAACCCCTGTATAGCGCATAATAATAAATGTACTTAATACGGCTAAGGGTAGCATCCCTGCAATTACGATCGAGGCTCGCAAATTTACCATCAATACAATCACGACAATGATGCAGATTAAAACTTCGTGCGTTAAAGCACTTTCGAGTGTGCCAATTGTTTCTTTAATAAGTTGGGTACGATCGTAGAATGGGACAACCGTTACTTTTGAAACTCTTCCGTCGGGAAGTACTTTTTGAGGCATTCCTGCTTCGGTCTCTTTTATCTTTGCTTTTACATTATTAATGACCTCCATGGGGTTTGAACCGTATCTAGCCACCACTACTGCACCTACTGCTTCCATTCCTTCTTTATCCAAGCCTCCGCGACGAGTGCCCGGTCCATAATTTACGGTTGCTACATCCTTTATCCTAACAGGGGTATTATTGCGGGAAGTTATTGCGGCATTCTCTAGATCAGATAAGCTTTTAATATAACCTAGCCCACGGATAAGATATTCCACTTTATTGATTTCGATAGTCTCAGCTCCGATATCTAGGTTGCTTTTCTTAACTGCTTCCATTACGTCCATCACCGATACTCCAAAAGAGCGCATCGCTTCTGGATTCAGATCGACTTGAAACTCCTTCACATAACCTCCTGCACTTGCTACTTCCGAAACTCCTTCGGCACTAGAAAGCGCATATTTTACGTAATAGTCTTGAATGGTTCGTAGTTCTTGAGGGTCCCAACCACCGGTAGGTTTTCCTGTTTTAGGATCTCTGCCTTCTAGTGTGTACCAAAAGATTTGTCCAAGTGCAGTAGCATCGGGACCTAAAGAGGGCTGAACTCCTTCGGGAAGTGTGCCGGAGGGTAATGAGCTCAACTTTTCAAGAATTCGAGAACGGCTCCAGTAGTATTCGATGTTGTCGTTAAAGATGATGTAGATAAAAGACATCCCGAACATTGAAGTACTGCGTATCGTTTTAACTCCCGGAATGCCTAATAGGGAGGTGGTCAGTGGATAAGTAATCTGATCTTGAATATCTTTAGGTGATCTTCCCATCCATTCGGTTGCTACGATTTGCTGATTATCGCCCACATCAGGAATTGCATCTACAGCTACAGGGTCACGTGGAAGCAAGCCACCATGCCAGTTAAACGGTGCAGTAGCTAATCCTCCCACAATGATTCCTATCAGCACGATAAGTGTGACAAGTCTGTTCTCAAGAAAATATTTGATGATTCTTTTTAGCATAATGTTCTCTATTATTGGATTAGTAGGGTGCTATTTTTTCCACTTTAGTCTTAGGCTATTCAGTACTACACTAACGCTACTTAAAGCCATTGCCCCTCCTGCAATCATCGGATTCAGAAGGAAACCGTTGATAGGATATAGTATCCCTGCTGCAATGGGAAGGCCGATAAGGTTGTACACAAAAGCCCAAAACAAGTTTTGGCGAATGGTAGTGACGGTCTGCTTAGAGAGCTTGATAGCTTCTGCAATTTTCATTAAGTCGGATGAGATAATCGTTATTTTAGCGACTCCCATTGCAATGTCGCTACCTTTCCCCATAGCAATGCTTAGGTCGGCTAAAGCGAGAGCTGCACTGTCGTTTATTCCATCTCCAACCATTGCTACCACTTTTCCTTCAGCTTGTAGCTGCTTAATGAATTCAGCTTTTTGCTGAGGCAATGTTTCTGCCTTGTAATGGCTTATTCCAATTTCTTTTGCAATGTTTTTTGCCGTGCTTTCAGCATCTCCGGTTAACATGTAAACCTCAAAGCCGGTCGACTGTAATTGTTGAATAGCTTCTTTGGAATTTGCTTTTATTCGATCTGCAATAGCGATGACAGCAATAGCTGCATGATCATCTGCAAACCAGACGATGCTTTTGGATTCTTCACTTAGTCGTGAAGCTTCTGCAGAAAGTTGTGAGTTAATCGTAATTCTGTTTTCTAGGAGTAGACGTTCATTGCCTGCATAGAATTTCTGCCCCTGAAGAGAACCTGTGACTCCTTCTCCGGTTATGCTCTCAAAATCACTTATCTTCTCTGGTTCTATCTTTTCAAAGTGGTTAATAACGGCTTCGGCCAAAGGGTGCTCCGATTGTTTCTCCAAACTCAATAAAATATTCTTTTTACTGTCATCCTTGTTTAGCCAGAAAAGATCAGTCACTATCGGCCGCCCTTCGGTGATTGTTCCGGTTTTATCCAGTACTATTGTATTGACTTTCTTTGCTATTTCAAGGCTTTCTGCATCTTTTATCAAAATCCCTTTTCCGGCACCTTTTCCGATGCCCACCATGATAGCGGTTGGTGTAGCCAGACCTAAAGCGCAAGGGCAAGCAATAACCAACACGGTAACTAGAGCCAACAGTCCGTGTGCAAATCCGTTATTCCCGTCTAAGGTAAACCATAGTATGAAAGAAAGTAGTGCAATGCTCATCACTATCGGTACGAAAATCCCTGCAATCTTATCTACTAGCTTTTGCACCGGAGCTTTGCTGCCTTGTGCATCCTGTACCATTTGGATGATCTGTGCCAGTATGGTTTCTGAGCCCACCTTTTGAGCTTCAAAGCGGAAGCTCCCTTTTTGATTGATTGTACCTCCGAAGACAGAGTCGTTAATTTGTTTCTCAACAGGAATAGGTTCTCCACTGAGCATGCTCTCATCTACATACGAACTCCCTTCGGTAACCACACCGTCTACTGCAATCTTCTCTCCGGGCTTTACGAGTATGCTATCTCCAATCTGTACCTCAGCAATAGGCTTTTGTAGGTATTGTCCGTCTTTATCTACGACAACTACCGTTTTAGGTTGTAATCCGATTAACTCTTTAAGTGCAAATGAAGTACTTCTCTTCGCTCTTTGCTCTAGCAGACGTCCCAATAAAATAAAAGTGATGACTACACTAGCTGCTTCAAAATAGACATGAGGATGTACTCCTTTCTCAATCCAAAATTGTGGATATATTGTATTAGAAAGGCTGAATAGATAAGCAATCCCGGTGCTTAGTGCGACAAGGGTATCCATGTTGGCAGAACGATGCTTTGCTTGGGTAAAAGCATTTTTAAAGAAATCACGTCCAAGTACAAAGACCACAGGAGTTGAAAGAATGCACATTACCTCATTTGCATAAGGCATATCCATAAAAAACATTCCGATAATTACGATAGGTAAAGATAAAGCCATTGCCCAAAGAGTACGTCTTTTCAGCGTGTCGGATTGCTGCAATTGCATTTGTTCTAATGTATCCGACTTGTCAGTATCTTCTTCGATAAGTAAGTCGTAACCACCCTTCCGAATCGCCTCACGCATTATTAGCGGAGTTGTTTTCTCAGAATAATATTCTACTGCAACTTTAGCCGTTGCGAAATTAACCGACGCACTAAGTACTCCGGGCTGATTGCTCAAGATACCTTCCGCTTTTTTTGCACATGAAGCACAATTTAGCTTTAAAACAGGGAATCTTTTCCTAACTATATTCTTTTCTTTCATCGGTTCTATTTTTTAATTCTTTCTTGGGTGCAAAGATAGAACCTAATCGCTTTCGCTATGTTACATTATTCCTTGATTAGTTTATGAGATTTACACTTCGTCTAAAGGCTTTCGTTTGTTTTCTTTGATTTGCTTATAATAACTCGGCGTAAAACCGGTTACTTTTTTAAATTGAGCACTTAGATGTGCCACGCTGGAATAATTTAGAAGAAAAGCAATCTCGCTCAGAGAAAGTTCATCGTAAACTAATAGTTCTTTAACCTTTTCTATTTTTTGAGCAATAAAATATTTCTCGATTGTGGTTCCTTCCACTTCCGAAAACAAGTTGCTTATATAATTGTAATCATGGTTGACTGTACGACTGATATAATCGGATAGATTCACTTTTAGTCGACTGTTCTTAGGATGTACCAGCTCTATAATTAGATTCTTTATCTGTTCAATCAATCGTCCTCTTTTATCGTCTATTAGCGAAAAACCTTGTAATTCCAGCAACTCCTCCAATTTTTGTTTTTGTTCTTCCTCTAATTCTTGGTGAAGATCTATTTCTCCAAGTTTTATAGAGTCGGCTTCAATACCCAGTTTATTCAGTTCTGCCTTTACAACAGTAATGCAACGATTGCATACCATGTTTTTTATATAAAGTTTCTTGCTGTCCATAATAGATTAATTGTATTAAGGTTACACATTAAATCGAATAATGAAGCAACTGCCAATTCCTACTTCACTTTCAACGCTTAGCGTACCATTATGTGCTTCAATAAAATCTTTAGAAATGGATAAACCTAACCCGCTGCCTTGAACTTTTGTACCGGGTACGCGGAAATAGCGATCGAATATACTTTTGTGATAACGCGGATCTATTCCTTTTCCGAAATCTCTTACATATAGTTCTACCACATTCTCTTGTTGTCGGGCTCCGATAATTACTCGTCCATTTTCTTTTGAATAGCGAATCGCGTTGCTTAATAAATTCGTTAATACCCAAGCGATTTTTTCGCTATCTACAAAGAGTTTGCTTATCTTTTCATGTGGATATTCTACATCTATTTGAATATTAAATCGATCCGCTTGAACTTTGTTTGCTTTAATAG
>JAGPIY010000059.1 GCA_018054715.1 Bacteroidaceae bacterium | reverse complement strand
AACAAATAACCCAAGAGGTTACTGCCAAATACGAGCAGGCAAATTTGCAAATCAGTTCACTCTCTCATGAGAAACAAAATCTTAGTGAGAAAGTTACTATTGCCGCTCAGCTGAATGTAACAAATATTTCGTTGATAGCGAAAAACAAGAAAGGGAAAATAGCCAAAAAGATGAAAGATGCTCAAAAACTACAAGTATCTTTCACCGTGGCGCGTAACGTAACCGCAGTTACCGGAACTAAAGCTGTATTTGTTCGTTTGGTAAAACCGGATAATACAGTATTATCTGGTGGCGGAGGTTTCTCTTACGAAAATCGCACTCTGCCATTCTCTATGAAAAAAGTAATAGAGTATACAGGAGAAGAGCAGAGTGTGACTTTATATTGGGATATTGAAGAATTTTTGAGTGCAGGTACTTACAGAGTAGAAGTATTCTGTGAAGGAAACTTGATTGGTTCAAATAAAATAACACTGGAATAAGCAGGAATGCTTAATTAACAGTTACATTTTTAAAATACTCCTCGAACAATGCTTTTGCCCTTGCAAGTTGTTCGGGGGTATTTTCTTTTACCCCTTCTAACAAATAGGGCTTATTCATGGCTTCGTATTTGTGTTTTCCTAAAGTATGGTAGGGTTGAATCTCCACTTTTTCAAGGTACTCGTAATTGCAGAAAGTCTTGCAGAGTGTGCGAATATCTTCTTCTGAATCCGTAATACCGGGTACTAATACATAGCGTAGCCAAAAGGGTTTCTTATGTGCATTCAGCCATTCTGCTGTTTTGAGTGTGACAGTATTGTTGCGCCCAGTGAGCCAACGATGTCGCTCCTGGTTAATCTCTTTTACATCAAGTAACACCAAGTCCACTAGTTCTAATAACTCTTTTACATGTCGATTTGGAACACTTCCATTTGTGTCTAAACAAATATGAATACCTAACGCTTTCAACTCTTTGCAGAGAGGTATGAGTGCCTTTGCTTGCGCCGTTGGTTCTCCTCCAGAGAAAGTGACTCCTCCCTTTTTTCCAAAAAAAGGTTTTTCGTTGAGAGCCAGACGAATAATTTCTGCCGGATCAGTCAACTTTGATTCTCCTTTGGGCACTATTGTGTCAGGATTTGCACAATATTTGCAGCGGAAATTACAACCTTGCAAAAAAACCACCATACGTAATCCCGGGCCATCAAACGTTCCCATTGATTCATAAGAATGTACTTTTATCATAGTTTTAAATATAAAAAAAAGAGGCAAAAATTTTGTAGATTACAAATCCCTGCCTCTTTTGGTTATTGGTATAGAATTTTACATACGTTCGTGGAAGCTGCGAGAGATAACCTCCAGCTGATGTTCGCGAGATAGTTTCACGAAATTTACCGCATAACCCGAAACACGGATTGTAAGTTGTGGATAATTTTCAGGATGTTCCATTGCATCTTTTAGCATTTCGCGATTCAGGACGTTCACATTCAAGTGATGTGCTCCTTTCACGAAGTAGCCATCCATCATTGTTACCAAGTTCTCAATTTGATCCTCTTTATTACCACCAAGTGAGCGGGGAATAATAGAAAATGTGTTCGAAATACCATCTTGTGCATCGCGATAACGAATTTTAGCAACTGAAGCCAAAGAAGCAATCGCACCGTGAGAGTCACGTCCATGCATTGGGTTTGCACCCGGAGCAAAAGGTACGCCTTTCAGTCGACCGTCAGGGGTAGCACCCGTTTTTTTACCATACATTACGTTAGAAGTAATAGTTAGTAAAGAAAGAGTGGGGCGTGCATTTTTATAGATAGGTAATTTTTTAAGCTCTTCAGAGAAATAATAAGTAAGATCGATAGCCAATTTGTCAGCGCGATCATCGTCATTACCAAAGCAAGGGAATTCACCGTTGATGTCGAATGCTTCTGTTAAGCCAAGTTCATTACGCTTTGCTGTCACTTTTGCATAGCGAATAGCAGAAAGAGAATCGATTGCAATGCTAAGTCCGGCTACGCCATACGCTAAATTAATACGAGGGTTTGTATCTACAAAAGCAAGTTGTGCTCTTTCGTAATAATACTTATCGTGCATATAGTGAATAATGTTCATCGCTTCGTTGTACACACGTGCAATTTCTTTCAGCACCTTGTGGTAATTAGCTAAGACTTCATTATAATCCAACACATCACCCGAAAGAGCTGGAATATCTTTCACCATTACTGTACCGGTCTTTTCGCAACGTCCACCATTGATAGCCAGTAGCAATGCTTTAGCCAAGTTAGCACGAGCACCGAAGAACTGTACTGCACGTCCGCAATCTTGGAACGAAACACAACAAGCAATGCTATAATCGTCGCTTTGACGAACCTCACGCATTAACTCATCGTTTTCATATTGAATGGAACTAGTATCGATAGAAACTTGTGCACAATAGCTCTTGAAACCTTCAGGTAGTTCTGGACTCCAAAGTATAGTTAGGTTAGGCTCCGGACTTGCACCGAGGTTGTACAACGTTTGTAGGAAACGGAAAGATGTTTTAGTTACTTTTGTACGTCCATCGTTGAAACGACCTCCAATAGCTTCGGTTACCCAAGTAGGATCGCCGGCAAAGATATCATTGTAAGAAGACATACGTAAGTGACGTATCATTCTTAATTTGATAACGAACTGGTCGATTAATTCTTGTGCAAACTCTTCTGTAATTAGTCCGTTTTGCAGATCATATTCAATAAAGATATCCAAGAAAGAAGATACACAGCCAAGTGACATTGCAGCACCATCTTGTTCCTTAACAGCAGCTAGATAAGCCATATACACCCATTGTACTGCCTCTTGAGCACTAGTAGCAGGACGGCTCAAGTCGAGGCCGTAGCTTTCGCCCATAATCTTAATTTCCTGAAGTGCTTTAATTTGCTCTTGCACCTCTTCGCGAAGACGAATGTTAGCATCTGTCATCGGACCTAATAGATTATGCTTTAAATCGAATTGTTTGCTCTCGATGATACGGTCAATGCCATAAAGTGCCAAACGACGATAATCGCCAATCATACGACCACGTGCATAGTTGTCGGGGAGTCCGGTAAGGAAACCCAGTGAACGGAACGAACGAATCTCATCGGTATATACATCGAAGACACCATCGTTATGCGATTTGCGATAATTCTTGAAGATGTCAATTACGCGAGGATCTAGTTCCAAGCCATACTCTTTGCAAGCTTTCATAACTACGTTTATGCCACCAAAAGGCTTAATAGAACGGCGTAAGAGTTCGTCGGTTTGCAAACCTACGATTAGCTCATTCTCTTTGTCGATATAACCGGCTGCGTGTGAAGAAATAGTAGATATTGTATGGCAATCTACCGAGCGAACGCCGCCATTAGCCGATTCTTCAGCTAAAGCCTCTAAGCATAAGCTCCAAATTTTCTTGGTTCGTTCTGTGGGACCTGTTAAGAAAGAAGCATCGCCCTCGTAAGGGGTAATATTCTTTTTTAGAAAGTCAGTTACGTTGATTGTTTTGCTCCAAAGGCCGTCTTTAAATACGTGCGTTGAATCCATGAAGTTTCTTTTGTTAGTGATAATATGTTTCTTATTGAGGCTGCAAAATTACTCATTTTCGACGGATCGACCAAGATATTGTCCTTGTTTTTGCAAATAATTTTCATATTTACTAATAAATCGAATGTAAGACAATAAAATCTCATCTTATACGTAATTAGAAAAGGCATAAATAAGTAAAATCATAATTAAACTTAAACACTATGATAGAGTTTCCTTACTCTGCGCATTCCGCTCGTTATGAAAATGGAATGCAATATCGTCGATGTGGGCAGAGCGGTATCCTAATGTCTTCTCTTTCGCTAGGTATGTGGCATAACTTTGGTGCATCCGATTCTTTCGCCAATGCCAAAGCAATGGCTCATTATGCCTTCGATCACGGCATTACTACTTTTGATTTGGCTAATAATTATGGTGTCCCTTACGGCTCTGCCGAAAATACTTTTGGGCAACTTTTGCAAATGAGCTTTCGTCCTTACCGTGATGAACTCTTTGTTACCACAAAAGCCGGTCATGACATGTGGCCCGGTCCTTATGGCAACTGGGGCTCTCGTAAATATCTCATTTCAAGTTTAGATCAGAGTTTAAAACGCATGAATTTGGAGTATGTGGATCTCTTTTACAGTCATCGTTATGATCCTAGCACTCCATTGGAAGAAACGATGCAAGCGTTGGTCGATATAGTCCGTAGTGGAAAGGCTCTTTATGTAGGGCTTTCGAAATATCCTTTCGATGCGGCTGAAAAAGGATATGCTTATCTGCGAGCCCACGATGTGCCTTGCTTGGCTTATCAAGCTCGATTGAGTATTCTCAATCAAGATCCTATTGAGAATGGAATTTTATCACAAGCCGCGACAGAGGGAGTAGGCGTAGTTGCATTTTCATCGCTCGCACAGGGACTTCTGACTAATCGATATCTCAATGGACAGGTTCCGACCGATTCGCGCATGGCACACGATGCCTTTTTGAAAAAGTCGGCTCTTACCGAGAAACTTTTAGCTCAACTAAATGCACTTCAGCAACTCGCTGAAAAGAGAGGACAGACTTTAGCTGAGTTGGCTCTTACTTGGGTGCTTAGCCATCCTGAGGTAAGCTCTGTAATTATTGGAGCCAGTAGCATAGCACAATTACAAGATAATCTTCATACACTTAGTTATCCACTTCTCTCTGAAGAAGAAAAAGCAGCGATTAATCGCATTATTAGTAATTAAATGAAGAAGAAAGCATCTATTTATGTAATCATATTGTTGTTTTTATTACCAATATTATTGCTTCGTGATTTTACTCCTTCTAATGAACTTCGTTATTTAAGCATTGTCGACGAGGCAATGCGAAATGGACATTTTTTCTCGTTTTTCAATCATGGTATTCCTTATGCTGATAAGCCGCCCTTATACTTTTGGTTAGTAATGTTGGGAAAATGGCTGTTTGGCTATCACTGCATGATTTATCTTTCGCTGTTGTCATTGCTTCCTGCTTTTGTTACAGTACATGTGATGGATAAATGGATCGCTGAAGAAGCTACACCCAAAAGTCGCTTTACGGGAATATTGATGTTGATGAGTTGTGGACTTTTTCTCGGTCTTTCGGTGTTCCTGCGGATGGATATACTGATGTGCATGTTTATCGTGCTTACGTTGTATACTTTTTATAGGTTGTTCAAACAGATAGGCAACAAAAAACTCGATTCTATCTTATTTCCTCTTTATTTATTTGGTGCACTCTTTATCAAAGGGCCGTTGGGTTTACTCATACCATTATTTTCAATTATTGTTTTTTTAATTCTAGAGAAACAGAGCAAAACCTTTTTTCGCTATTTTGGTTGGAAAACGCTCCTTATCCTTTTAACCGGATGTTTTATTTGGTTTACCGGAGTATATTTGGAGAGCGGAACCGATTATTTGTATAATTTGGTATTTCATCAAACGATAAATAGAGCGGTAGATTCTTTCCATCATGTGCATCCGTTTTATTATTATACGATTTCCGTTTGGTATTCTTTGGCTCCATGGTCGTTGTTCATTATCGGTGTGATAGCGGTCGGTATATATAAACGAATGATCTCTTCGGATATTGAACGTCTTTTTCTAGTTACGGTGCTATGTACATTCGTAATTCTTTCTTGCATTAGTTCGAAGTTAGAAGTTTATTTGATCCCGGCATTTCCGTTTGCGGTATATTTGTGCGTCTTGTTACTTCCTCGATTTAAGTGGAGTTGGCCTTTTTCCTTATTACTTGCTATTCCTGAAATAGCTTTGCTATTGGCTTTGCCTGCAGTACTTATATTGGCTCATTTACCGGATACGGCGTATTTGGATAATCCTTTAATCATTACAGCTTCTGCTTTGTTAACGGTATGTAGTGCTACTTCTTTATTTTTACTTTATAGAAAACAGGACTTGTACAAATCAATACAGACGGTAGCAATAGGTTTAGGCATAACGATATTTGTGGGTGGATGGTCATTGCCATCAATTAATCAGGAACTCGGTTATGCTGCTATTTGTCAGAAAGCGCAGGATATTGCTATTCCTAGTGCAGATCGGAAATACTATGCTTGTGGATTAAGTCACCCTGAAAATATGGATGTATTCTTGAAAAAAGAAGTTAGGGAGTTAACTTCTGAAGAAGTTATATCAGGAACGTATACAGGAATCCTGTTTTTAGATCGTAATGAAATAGAAGAGAGCGCAAGTTTGCAAATTTTCATGACTCATAAAAGAATTTATGATATGGGAAAATATATTATTTTGATTTTTTAAGGCTGAAGGATTCGTGAAGGGTTTGGAGAAAACTATTCAGGGCGATATGTTCTGTATATCAGTTTGTTACGTTTGTGAATGAAGGGTTGACAGTTTTTTTGGAGAAGCTTGTTTTATATATAAATACCGATTTAGAACTAAAAGAGAGAGGATGATAGGCGAACTTATTACTTATCTAATATTATGTTAACAAAAAGTTCAGCATCTTAGTCATAAAACATAAGCATCTCTTAATCAATACATAAGCATCTCTTTCATAAAAGTTCAGCATCTTTTTTTATTTACTCAGCAACAAATTAAAAATGTTGCCTTATACTGATTTTCGAGACACGCGCAATAAATTATTTTCTAGATCGTTTTACTATAAATTTAATAAAAAGTACGATGAAAAAGATTTTTTTGTTATTGTTGTTGTGTTTGTGTATTGGAGAGAGTGCTTATGCACAGTTGTCTATCGGGCCAAAGTTCGGATTAAACTTATTTAGAGTAAACACAGAAAGTTCTATTGTCAACGATCTTTTTGAATATAAATATGGGGGTGTCGTTGGCTTTTTTGCGAAATATGCGGTAAGTAGCAAATTTAGTGTGCAATCTGAATTATTATACTCTCAACAGGGCTACAAAGAAAAGGCCTATTATGTTTCTAATATGGATAGCCCTGCAGAAGAATGTACTCTAAAATCGACTACTCATTGTTTCAATATACCAATATTGATGAAGTTTTATCCATATGAAGGATTTAATTTAGAAGTTGGTCCACAAGTTGGCTTTAATATAGCACAAAACCGAAGTTTCTCTACTTCTTCATCGTTGGCTTCTGAAGAAGACCTTTTTGATGATCCCTCTTTTAAAACAGTAGATTTTGCAGTAATACTGGGTTTAGGTTATGAATTTAATAATCGCATAACCACTTCACTACGTTATAATTTAGGTTTGACCCCAATGACTGATGAACTATTTGGAAAAGCATATAATCGTGGCTTCCAATTATCGGTAGGATACATGTTTGATGTCAATAAATAGTTTGGTGGAATTATGTTAAATACGCTCCTCTTATTGAAATAAATGGCCGAAAGCTTGTAGATTTCTAAATAAAGTGGTACGTTTACAGTTCAATAAACACAAAAGAAATGAATATCTACAAAGTTTACGATCCCAAAGAGATGGATGCTCCATTATATGAAGCCATTGCAGCTGATAAAGCGCAAGTTTCTAAAATGGCAACCGATAATGATATCAGTCTGAAGGGACTTTATATTAAGTGGGAGGCTGAGTGCGTTCCTGATACAGAGGAAAAGCAATCAATTCCGATGATTAAGCGCGTATAGTTCCAATTTTTAAGAGCCGTTATCAGCAAATAGATAATGCAAAATAATCAGGCAGCTAGTTAATTTAAATACTAGTTGCCTGATTATTTTGCATTATTAAGTTTTTTCTAAAATAAACTCATCACATTTCTTTTTCTTTTGGAAGTGTTTTATGCAAAACTAAGTATCCGAATATACCTGAAAGAATTGTTCCGCAGATTATTCCCAGTTTTGCCTGATTTAATAAAACAGGTTCAGCGCTTCCAAAAGAAAGGTTAGCAATGAAAAGGGCCACTGTAAATCCGATGCCACCCAATAAAGAGACTCCGGCTAAATTTTTCCATGCCATTCCTTCTGGCATATCTACCAATTTAAGTTTGATAGCTAACCAAGTAAAGGAGAATATTCCGGTGAATTTTCCCAGAAGCAGACCAAAGATAACAGCGTAGGTTACATCTCCTATAATTTCGCTACCCCCACCAATAAGTACAACTCCAGCATTTGCAAAAGCAAAAAGTGGCATAATAAAGTAATTGACTATTCGATGCAAATCGTTTTCCATAGATTGTAAGGGTGATATTACGTGATCGGATGCAGATTCAATGCTTTTTAGTCGCTCTAATTGTTCGTTGTCGAGTATAATATCGTCTGTAGACGAAGTTGGAAATGTTTTGATGTTTTCACGAATTCGCTCAATGTATTTACCTATTTTAAGTTGTGGCTGCGAAGGAATGGCGAAAGCAACGATTACGCCTGCAATGGTACTATGAATTCCTGATTGAAGAAATAAATACCATACAACAATTCCTAATAGGATATAGAATGTTTTATTGACTATCTTTCGTTTGTTAGCCAAAAATAGAATTCCAATGATTACTGCAGCTACAAGCAAATATTCGATGGCCAGATTAGAGGAATAGAAAAGGGCAATAACAACAATGCCACCAATATCATCAACTACTGCAAAAGCAGTTAGAAAAATCTTTAGACTTAATGGAACACGTTTTCCCAAGAGACTTAAAACTCCAAGTGAGAAGGCAATATCAGTGGCCATTGGAATTGCCAAACCATTAGATGCAGGAGCACCCGAAACCACCATTGAATAAATGATGACTGGTATAATCATACCTCCCGTAGCCGCAATTATAGGTAGCATAGCTTGTCGAAAACTGGATAGTTCACCAACTAAAACTTCTCTTTTTATTTCAAGGCCTACAGAGAAAAAGAAAATGGCCATTAAGGCATCATTAATAAATTCCAATAAAGTAAGCGAAGTATCATGATGACTGAATAAATTAAAAGAGCCAATTTGCAGAGATATCGGATAATCCCAGAGGGAGCGATACATCTCGTTAAAAGGTGAATTTGCAATCACCATAGCTAATAAGGCTATGATCATTAACAACATCCCTCCATTTACGTGATATTTGAGAAAGCTTAAATACGAATACCCTATTGCTTTTATGGGCTTTAAATTTTTCATACTCATTATTTTTATCGTGAAAATATACTATATACCTATTTATTAAGAAACTGTCTATGACTGATTTGTGAAGAGGCCCGCTTTAATTCAAATTATAAAACAAAAAAGTCCCTTGCTAAGCTTAAAACGCTTAATTAAGGACTTTTGTTTATTGTTCTAAGAGCGACAGACGGGATTCGAACCCGCGACCCTCAGCTTGGGAAGCTGATGCTCTACCAACTGAGCTACTGTCGCAAAATCAGGTAGCAATTATATCTTTGCGGAGAGAACGAGATTCGAACTCGTGAAACCCTTTAGAGGTTTACACGCTTTCCAGGCGTGCCTCTTCAACCACTCGAGCACCTCTCCAAAGTTGAATTGCGGTGCAAAGATAATCATTCTTCGATAATTCGCAAAGCTTTTCTCTAACTTTTTTGCCAATTAATTGCCTTTTTGTTCGAATAATTGGTACGCATTTTGAGTAGTAACCTGTGCTACAACTTCTTGCGTTACACCATATACTTCACTTAATTTACTCAGGATAAAGGGTAGGTAACTACTCTCGTTGCGTTTACCGCGATGAGGAGCAGGGGTAAGGTACGGACAATCAGTTTCCAGTACAAGGCGGCTAAGAGGTACTTCTGCTCGTAATACATTAGGCAAAGTGCTCTTTTTAAAGGTGACAACCCCATTGATACCGAGATAATAATTGGGCAGGGCTATTAATTCTCGAGCTTCTTCTGCTGAGCCTCCAAAGCTATGGAAAATACCTCGCGAAGCATGCTGTTTCACGATTTCTATCGTTTCCTTAAATGCGTTGCGTTGATGGATGACAATGGGTAGGTTATAGTGTTCGGCCCAACTAATTTGTATATCGAAGGCCTCAGTCTGTGCCTTACAATGCGTTTTATCCCAATAAAGATCGATTCCGATTTAACCAATTGCCGCAAAGCGGGTAGGCTTTGCATCAAGTATTGCTTGAAGTTGGGTAAGTTGTTCGATATATTTTTCATCTACAGAAGTAGGATGTAACCCCAGCATGGGTGTACAAT
>JAGPIY010000220.1 GCA_018054715.1 Bacteroidaceae bacterium | reverse complement strand
TTACGGCTACCGTGGGCACAATAGGGATACCCAACATCTGTCCAAGTTCCTTATAATTCAGCTTCGTTCCTTTAGTTTGCAACTCATCGAACATGTTAAGTGCAATAACCACCTTCACATTCATCTCAATAAGTTGAGTGGTCAGAAACAAATTCCGTTCAAGGTTCGAAGCATCCACCACATTAATCACCACATCGGGCCGATTCTCCATAATGTGAGAACGCACAAAAAGTTCCTCAGGAGTATATTCGGTAATGGAATAAGTACCGGGGAGATCCACTATTTTCAGCGTATATCCGTCTTGCTTTACATACGCCTCCTTCGAGTCGACCGTTACGCCTCCATAATTACCTACCCGCTCATGCGAACCGGAAGTATAGTTGAACAAAGTCGTTTTCCCACTATTGGGATTGCCTACCAAAGCAACATTAATAATCTTCCTCTTTTCGTGCGTACCGATGATAGCAATCTCATTCGATAACGAGCTGTTAAAAACAGGATGCTCCCGTTCTACTGCCTCACTTTGAAGAAGCACCTCAATTAAAGCGGCCTCATTGCGCCTCAACGAAATATCGTAACCCATTATTTCGTACTCAATAGGATCTTGTAAAGGAGCATTCTTAATCACCTTGACTTCTTTCCCTTTCACAAATCCCATCTCAGTGATTCTTTTGCGAAAAGCCCCTCGACCCAGCACCTTTACGATAACACCGATTTCATCGTTCTGCAGATCGCACAAATATTTTTTCTCCATATAAGTAATTATTTTAGAAGCAAACGCCAAATCTTAAATTAGCAGTAAAGCAATTATCGATCGTTTCGCCTGTTCCTGCAGGGTTAACGATATATTGAATATCCGGTTGAATGAAAATATTCTTTGTAAGTGGATATTGATACGTCAGTTCTATTGCCGTTTCACTATTCAAGCCTTCCGAGAAATGCTGATGAGCAACGGCAAGTCCCAGTATATCAGTTCCTTCTTTTTTTAGTAACCCTGCATAATTCAATCCGGCTCCAAAATAATAATTATTCGTACTGGCCGTAGAAGGGCTATACCCTAATTGAAGAAAAAGTCCCAGACTCTTTTCATTCTTCCTCCAAACCTCCTGATCGGCATAAGCATAAAGCCCCACAATGTTATTTTCCAAAGAATCCGTAACATTTTCATTCAATACATTTTCCACCATATGATTATGCGAATAGATACCCACCTTATATCTACCGGGCAAGGAACGAATGTGTGTACTATATTGTAGTTCCGAAACCGCTAAAATGCCATCTCCGGAAGCGAAGCACCATTTAATATTATAAGGATTGTAGTCGAAATCGGTTGGGCTTCCATCATATATCGCATTTACCCAAGAAAACTTTGGAGAGATATTCCACTTCACAGTCAACCCGAGCGTTGTAAGAGGAAATATCGGAGCTGAGAAGTTAGTAGAGATTACCGGTAAAATGCCGAAAGAACTATTCATAAAGAGTCCTCCATATTCAGAGCTGGCAAATTCAACGTTCAGATCTTGCAAACCTAATGTAAAATCGACTTTACCAAATGTTTGCTTAAACCACAATTCCTGTAAATAAGTATGATTTCCTGCATCAATATTCGAAACGACCTGCATATCTCCCAGCAAATCAGAAGAAGGAGATGCACCATGCGTATTAGCTGCATTCATATAGAACTGTCCACCTTTCCATAAACCGGACTTCTCCACATCCCAGCCTATACGGAGATTAGCCATACCCAAATAAGCAGAGCCCGTTTTAATACCTCCTGAAAGATTGTTTATATTATCGCCAATATAAGACGCTTCAACAGTAAATGCATTCTCATCTCGGCTTTCCTGCCCCTGCAATGAAGAGGTAAATACTAAATTTGCGCTAGCAGTAAAAATCCACAAAAAAGTCTTTTTTGTCATTTGTTTTTTCTCTTTTAATTCACGGTGCAAAAATACGGCAATTAAGGAGATTGGGGAATAGCTAAAAATAAGGAATTTAAGAATTCTTATACCTACTTATAACTAGACATCGATTGTTTAATAAAAAAACTCCAAATAAAAAATAAAATTTAGCAGTAAATAAAGCCCAAAATAAAAAATAATGACTTACTTTGCAAAACCATCGTATGCGTACAACGCTGAGTCGATAAATTACTTGATAACAAAAAGCAAATGGAATTCGTTCTTTTGCTTCACAATTACAAACCTATAAATAATTAAATTATGAACTGTAAATTGTTTTCAACTCAAACGAGTGATACAAAAGTATCGCTGTTTATTTTAGCACTGAGAATCTTATTTGGAGGATTGTTAATGAACCATGGCATACAGAAGTTGATGGCTTTCGACCAACTTTCGTCTGTTTTCCCTGATCCTCTAGGGATAGGCACTAATGCCTCATTGATACTAGCTATTTTTGGAGAACTAGTTTGCTCGATAGCTTTCATCGCAGGCTTCTTATACCGTTTTTCGATGATACCAATGATTGTAACAATGATAGTTGCTTTCTTTGTCATTCACGCAAACGATCCATTCGCTATCAAAGAACCAGCCTTTATTTACCTAATTGTCTTTCTATGCATGTGGTGCCTAGGCGCGGGTAAATACTCTATAGATGCTCTGATCGGACAAAAATGTTGCATGAAGAAATAAAAGTCACAATATTATAATTATAACAAAGAATTAAGAATTTAGCTATAACTAAAGCTCGAATCTATAATAGATAAAAGTTTTAGTTATAGCTATTTTATTCCTTTTCAGGAAGAGATATAGAACAAAATAGAAGTTTGAGACAACAAAGATCCAACAAAAAACAGGGCTGAAAGATTCCTGAAAGATCTTTTCAAACCCTTCAGAATCATTTTCTTGTAAATCAATCCATTAAAGCACAAACTGAAAGATGGAAGCTTTTTTCCGAAATTGTGTTTTAGGAAGGGTTTAAGCTGATCAGCAGCAAAAAAGTTCAGCATTTTTTTCTATTTCATCAGCAATAAATTGTTATTTTCTGATTGTTTCTAAAGTCCGAAAGACCTTGACTCCTACTTTTGATTTAATATTTTTTTCCTTGTCATGATAGAGTGATTTATTCTTTCAAACTT
>JAGPIY010000219.1 GCA_018054715.1 Bacteroidaceae bacterium | reverse complement strand
CCCTGTATGAAGGTTTGTTGAAACAAGGTAAATCGCCTGAAGTTTATTATAATCTAGGTAATTGTTATTACCGAATGGATCATCTTGCGCAATCGCTTTTAGCTTACGAACGTGCTGCTTTACTTGATCCTTCCGATAAAGACATACAAGCGAATCTCGACTTTGTGCGTGCTCAAACACCCGATAAGGCGATTCCCGGAGTTTCTATTTTTTATGAGATGTGGTGGAATAGTGCCCGTTCTTCTTTGGGGCTTGCCGCATGGACTTGGCTCGGAGCTTTTTCTTTTATCTTGTTCCTTGGCTTGATTTTCCTCTATTTTGTGACTTCTAGTGTCCGTTGGAAAAAGGTAGGCTTCTTTGCAGGAGTGTTCTGCTTGGTAGTTTGTTTAGTGACGAATGCATTTGCCTATGGGCAGTATCAACAACTTACTCACCGCCGTTGGGCTATCATCACTGCTCCGAGTGTTACGGTGAAAAGTTCACCGTCCGATACAGGAACTGATCTTCTGCTTATTCATGAGGGCTATAAGGTGGAAATTACCGATGATAGTATGAAGGCTTGGCGTGAGATACAATTAGAAGAAGGCAAAGTGGGCTGGATAAAGGTGAGTGATCTTGAAGTAATTTAAACTGGGTGCACTTGAAAAGAATACGTTAACGAAAAAAGAAATACTATGGATGAACTAATCGCTTTCGACAAGAGTTTGCTGTTAAGTTGGAATGGCAGTGATAGCCTTTTCCTCGATGGATTTATGTGGATGTACTCTTCAACTTGGATGTGGGTACCCTTGGCTCTTTATCTGTTGTTCTTATTCTTTTCGAACAATGATATTCGGAATGTCATCGTACTATTGGTGCTGGTAGCTCTTCTTTTCGTGGCTTCGGATCGTATCTCTAGTGGTTTAATCAAGCCTTTCTTCCTTCGCCTTCGTCCGACGCACGATCCTGAAATTGGAACGTTCATCGATACGGTACGTAATTATCGAGGTGGTATGTATGGATTTGTATCCAGTCATTCGGCCAATGCTTTTGCCATCTGGAGCTTTACAGCTTTGCTTTTTAAAAATTATGCTTATTCGTTGGTGATGTTGCTTTGGGCTTTATTGCTAGGGTATTCGCGTATTTATTTGGGCGTTCACTTTCCGGGCGATGTGTTTTGTGGTGCGCTCTTGGGTATTGCAATCGGAGTAATCTTCTATCGCGTTTATGTTTTCCTTTCTTCTAAACTGTCTGTTCCCATGGGCGGCGGTCATGGGAATCGTTATAGCAAGGAGATCACTCCTTCCGGATATTCCAAGAAACAGTTGTATGGCTTTTTATCGTTGTTCTTCTTGCTAAATATTGTGGCATTTGTAGCAGGTTTGTTGGTAGACAAATGAGCGTATCAAAAAGAGCTAAAATAATTCTTCTTTAAAGTACATTCTTTGGGTATTGCATAGTAATACAATGTAATGATCCGTGTTGTCTGATTAGTGGGAGGCAGTCGATAGCTACTAATTTATATTCGGGAAATGCTTGTGCTAACACTTCTTCGGCAAGTTTGTCGTTTCCCGGTTGCGCATAAGTTGGATATAGCACAGCACCGTTAATAACTAGAAAGTTGGCATATGTAGCCGGTAAACGTTCTCCTTCTTCATCGACAATAGGTTCAGGAAGTGGGAGAGGCAATAGGCGATAAGGCAAGCCGGAAGTAGTACGAAACGATTGAAGTTGTTGCTCCATCTTTTGCAGAGATGGGTAGTGTACATCCTCCGGATCGAGACATTGTACATAGGTGATCGTATCGTTTGGGCAGAGCCGTGCCAAAGTATCGATATGCCCGTCGGTATCATCACCGATGAGTTCACCATAATCCAGCCACAGTACACGTTGTGCGCGGAAAGCGGTAAGCAAGTGTTGCTCAATTTCATGCTGTGTAAGAGGTTGGTTGCGGTGAGGTGCTAAGAGGCATCCGGTAGTAGTGAGTAGTGTGCCGCATCCATCACTTTCAATGCTGCCCCCTTCAAGAACAAAGTCGAGATGCGATTCGTAGCTGCCGTGTAGCAATCCACTTTGGTGTAAGCGATATGTAAGTGCATTATCTTTTTCCGCTGCAAATTTAGTTCCCCAGCCGTTAAACTGAAAATCGAGTAGGAGAGGATTCCCTTCGTCATTGAGGAGAGTCAGTGCACCATGATCGCGTGCCCAAGTATCGTTCGTGGGAGCTTCAAAGAGAAGTACATTCTTCAAATTCACATTTGCCTCTGTGAGTTGAGTATAAACCTCCTTGGTAGAAGGCACTACAATCAGCAGCTTTTCGTATTTGGCAATCTCGCGTGCAATGCAGAGAAAGCACTCAGTTACCGAGGGAAGCATATAGTTCCAGTCGGTTTCAGCATGTGGCCATGTAAGCTGTACTCCACTTTGAGGAGCCCATTCAGCGGGAAGACGATAATTCATTCGATTTCTCTTTTGTAAATTCGGATGCAAAGATACAACATTTTACAAAATTATCCGTATCTTTGTGAGCGAAAAAAGGAAAATGCCCGAATGATAACTATCGAAAATCTCCGTATCAGTTATGGCTCGAAAGAACTATTTGAACCTTTATACCTGCATATCCCTAAAGGGAAGCTGGTTTGCATATCAGGCATTTCAGGCTGTGGAAAATCATCTTTGCTAAAATCCATCTTAGGTTTTGTTCCTTTGAAAGAAGGAACGATAACAATAGGAGGCGTTCAGCTTTCTGAAAAGACAGTGAATGCATTGCGTAAACGTGTTAGTTGGCTACCTCAAGAACTGGCACTTCCGATGGAATGGACGAGTGAAATGGTACAACTTCCTTTCGACTTGAAATCGCATCGTGATACACCTTATATATATAGCGAACTTCAACAGCTGATGCAGCATCTTGGATTATCGGAAGATTTGTTGAAAAAGCGAGTCGCAGAAATCTCAGGTGGCGAGCGGCAGCGTTTGATGATTGCGGTAAGTATCCTTTTAAAACCCGAAATACTGCTTGTAGATGAACCCACCTCAGCACTCGATGCAGAAGCAACGAAGCAAGTTCTTTCTCTTTTTCATGAAGTGACACAAAAAGGAACCACCATATTGGCGGTTAGCCATGATCCTG
>JAGPIY010000058.1 GCA_018054715.1 Bacteroidaceae bacterium | reverse complement strand
CTGCATACCATCGTAGGAATTTAGAAGAGCACTTAAACTAGTTACCATAGCGCTGCTACTAAAGCCACCAATGGTAGCGGCCAGCGTTTTAATCCGGTCAGCATCGAACGTAAGCGAAAGGTTCGAGCTACTTACAGTTGCATAAGCTGTTACAGAAAGCAATCCAAGAGAGCCTATTTTAAGAGTCACCGTATTATTTTTTTGATTTATAAGATAGGTGCCTGAAAAAGTTTTTGAATCGATGGTAGCTGTATACGTTCCATCAGCTTTAAAATTAAAAATAGTACTTCCTTTCTTAATTCCTATTTTCTCATAATATTCGGTTAACTTACTTTCTACCGAATTTGAAGCTACCGAAGCAGCTAACTGCTTAAATACATTCTGGCTTTCAAAGCTAACGCTAGGCTGTTTATATTTCCATGTGCCCTCCAAACTAGAAGTTGAAAGAGTTTTCTTACTGGAAAAAAGACCACTCAAGCTAGAAAGAAGTGAAGAGCCTCCCGTTGTATTGGTAACTCCATTTGTGGCAGTTGCAGATTGGGCACTCGAAAGCGCCGAATTCGCGCTACCGCAACTGGTAAATGTTAGAATTGCGCCTAAAAGAGAAACGGCTAAAACTGTTTTTTTCATCTTTTTTATTTATTTGAAATTTATTGTTTACACTTTTGCTATACTTCATCTCCACGAATCCCCAATGCTGACATTATTACATAGCCAAGAAGCTTTTTCGCAGCAGAAAGACTTGCTAAAGTTTGCTCAGCAGTACCCATATCTAGGATAGTAAGCATTTGATCCACTGAACGTTTTTCTAATGTCGTTAATATCTCCAAATCTTTATCATCAAGGCTAGCAATTAGGCAAAGGTGTTTCACTTCTTTCGCCTCTGTGAGTATCCGTACCGATTCGGTAAACAATTCACGAGTAGAAGTAAACCCTTCCGGCTGAAAAGAGAAGAAAGAAAACTCACCCATCGCAGAACGAAAAGCGACTTCATTCAATTCAGCTTTTAAATCAGTAGGAATACAATGCGGCAATTTAGATGACATTTCGTCATAAATCATTAAAACTTGTATCTCATTGGAAGCCTCTGGACTAAGTTCCATATCGAAGGCTATGCTTTGTACTAAGAGTGATATATCCACTTCCTGCAAAGTTCTACCCAATGCTTCTTCAAAGTGTTTCTTTAAAACAGTTATTACATTCGAGAGGAAAGGTACATCAATAAGAATGACGCTTTTCGCAAATTTCATATCTTCAACCATACGTTATTTATATTCTTTGGCTGCAAAGGTACAAAAAGTATCCTAAAAAAGAAACATTTAAACACGACATTTTGGCAGAGTAGAACTTCATGGCACTCATTTTGAGAAGAATGTTTATATACAAAGGGTTATAAAAGACTCGAGCTTGAGCAACAATAAAAAAATAGAACTATGAACTTTGATAATTTTACAATTAAAAGTCAAGAAGCAGTACAAGGTGCTGTGAGCTTGGTGGAAAGTCGTGGACAGCAAAGCATTGAAACGGTACATCTGCTCTCTAGCGTAATGAATGTAGGAGAGAATGTAGTAAAGTTTCTGTTCCAAAAGCTGGGGCTTAACAGTCAATTGATTGCCACGGTAGTAGAAAAACAGCTCGATTCCTATCCAAAAGTACAAGGAGGACAACCTTACCTCAGTCGCGAATTGAATGAGGTGCTTACCCGTGCGCAAGACGAAATGAAAAAGATGGGCGATCAATATGTCTCACTAGAACATCTTCTTCTGGCAATACTGCTCGTTAAGAGTACAGCTAGTCAGATATTAAAAGATGCAGGAATGACGGAGACCGACCTTCGAAAAGCAATCACTGAGCTACGAAAAGGAGAAAAAGTTACTTCACAAAGCAGTGAAGAGACTTATCAGAGTCTAGAGAAATATGCAATTAACCTTTGCGAATCAGCTAAAGAAGGGAAACTAGACCCGGTAATTGGACGAGATGAAGAAATCCGCCGTGTGTTACAAATACTTTCACGACGTACAAAAAACAACCCTATATTGATTGGTGAACCGGGTACTGGTAAAACCGCCATTGTAGAAGGATTAGCCGGACGTATCATCCGTGGAGATGTTCCGGAAAACTTAAAAGGAAAACGACTCTATTCGCTTGATATGGGTGCACTGATTGCCGGAGCAAAATATAAAGGTGAATTTGAGGAACGTTTGAAAGCAGTAATAAACGAGGTGAAAAGCGCAGAAGGAGAAATCATTCTGTTCATCGATGAGATTCATACACTGGTTGGAGCCGGGAAAGGAGAAGGTGCTATGGATGCTGCAAACATCCTAAAGCCTGCTTTGGCACGTGGCGAACTACGAAGCATCGGTGCAACGACACTCGACGAGTATCAGAAATATTTTGAGAAAGACAAAGCATTGGAACGACGTTTTCAAAGCGTCATGATCGGTGAACCGGATATACTTAGCACAGTTAGTATTTTACGTGGACTAAAAGAACGTTACGAGAACCACCATCATGTACGAATTAAAGACGATGCGATTATTGCAGCCGTAGAACTAAGCAACCGATACATCACAGAACGTTTCCTGCCGGATAAAGCGATCGACTTAATGGATGAAGCTGCTGCCAAATTACGTATGGAGATCGACTCTGTACCAGAAGAATTGGACGAACTCACTCGGCGAATTGCACAGCTCGAGATTGAACGGGCTGCAATTAAACGAGAAGGAGATGAAGCTAAGTTGAAACAACTAGGCAAAGAATTAGCAGAACTGCACGAACAGGAGCAATCGTACAAAGCTAAATGGCAGCACGAAAAGGACTTAATAAACAGGATTCAACAAAATAAAGTTACAATAGAGCAACTAAAGTTCGAAGCCGAAAAAGCAGAACGAGCCGGAGATTATGCACGTGTAGCTGAAATTCGTTACGGTAAACTGCAAGCATTGCAAAAAGAAATTGATGAAACACAAGCAGCATTACATGAAGCTCAACTTGGCACGGCGCTTATTAAAGAAGAAGTCGATGCTGACGATATTGCTGACGTAGTATCACGATGGACGGGTATTCCTGTAAGCAAAATGCTACAAAGTGAGAAAGATAAGCTTTTAAACTTGGAAACAGAATTACATAAACGAGTAATAGGACAAGAAGAAGCTATTCGCGCAGTAAGTGATGCCGTACGCAGAAGTCGTGCCGGACTGCAAGATCCACGCCGCCCTATCGGCAGCTTCATCTTCTTGGGCACTACCGGAGTGGGTAAAACGGAATTAGCTAAGGCTTTAGCAGAATATCTATTCGACGATGAATCAATGTTAACTCGCATTGACATGAGTGAATATCAGGAGAAGCACAGTGTTAGTCGATTGGTTGGAGCACCTCCGGGATATGTAGGCTATGACGAAGGTGGACAACTTACTGAAGCGATTCGAAGAAAACCTTATAGCGTAATCCTCTTCGACGAGATTGAGAAAGCACATCCTGATGTCTTCAACATCCTGCTACAGGTTTTGGACGATGGACGGCTAACCGACAATAAAGGACGAACTGTGAATTTCAAGAATACGCTGATCATCATGACGAGCAATTCTACGCGAGAGCAACTTTCTATAATCATGCGTCCTGAGTTCTTAAATCGAATTGATGAAATTGTGACCTTCCAAAGCCTCAACGAAAAAGAAATTCGTCAAATTGTAGGTTTACAGATAGTTTCCGTTCAAAAAATGCTAGAAGAGAATGGTGTACATTTGGAACTCTCGGATGCTGCAATCGGGTATCTTGCAGAAGCCGGATTCAATCCGGAATTCGGAGCTCGCCCTGTAAAGCGTGCTATACAACAGCATTTGCTGAATGAGCTGAGCAAAGAAATTTTATCGGGGAGCATTGATCGAACGCATCCAATTCGAATAGATCTAAATAATAAAAACGAATTATCTTTTAATAACTAATTCAAATTAATAAAGCTTCTTGCAAAAAGGTGCAAGAAGCTTTATTAGTTAATATATTATAACAAAATGTTCCAAATGGAAATTCATATACATAAATACCATATCTTTGTACAAATTTTTAAATATCAAAGACAAATGCGTATGAGTATGTATAAACCTACTTTATTCTTCACAACCTGCCTTTCGGCATTGGCCTTAACAGGATGTGTAAATTCAGACGAACTAACTAGTAGCAACACTTCTTCCGGAAACAGCAATCCAATGTCGGAAATCACGACAAAAGGTGTGGAGCAAAACTGGAATACAATTCGTACTATCAATCTTAATATTGAAGCGAACGATGAATTTGTAGGTGAATACAATTATAAAGTAAGTGTATACGATACAATTCCAATTGGAAATTCAAATGCAAATGAACTTGTTTCAGGGCTAGCAAAGGCTGGACAGAATTACAACGTTTCGTTCGCTGTACCGACTTCTTTAAGTACCATCTATGTAAAACAAACAGATCCTCGAAACCGCACACAAGTACGCGCTTTTACTTTAGAAAAAGGCACTGAAACTACTAATATTACAGCAAGCTTTGTGGATCAAATCGCTGCAACCCAAAAAATAGGAAGAAAGATAGTTGCTGCACTTACTGATGTAAAAGGAAATATTGTACCTAAATACACAAGTGGCAATATTCCCGCAAATGCTATAAATTGGGCTACCACTACACAAACAAGTTTCAATAGTGACGATTCTTCAAATCCAACCTATTTATATGTGCCTGCAGGTGCAGAAGTTTCCTCTCAAGGACAAATTCGCAATAATTGCATCATATTTGTACAAGGAAAACTCACGCTAAACACATCTCCTGAACAAAATTCTAAAATTATTGTTTTAGATGGAGGTACAGTACAACACACTGGTGATTTTGAATTGAAGAATGGTGCCCAAATTTACATTATGAAAGGAGGAAGTGCTAACTTTAATAAGTTCACTCCCACAGGTACAAACGGCAATAAGCTTGTCAACTTCGGTACGTTCTATGCAAAGACAATGAATAACAACATGGGGTACTTCTACAATGCACAGGATGCAACATTTACAGTAGAAGATACTTATAAAGCGGATCAAGGATTCCAAGAAAATCATGGATTCTTTTATGCAGGTGCGTATAATGGCAGCAATCAAGGAGAACTTCATAATTTCTGCACGATGACTATTGCGAACAAATTCGATCGGCATGGTGGCGCATTCTATGAATATGGAGGTACTGTGATCGCAGCATCCATGGACATCAGCAATCAGACAACAATACTATATGATGGTTCCTCACTTCGAGCTACCGGTTCTATCTATTGCCAAAATGTTACAATTAAAGGACTAGGAAATAGCCGTAGCTTAATTGTAGGGGGTAGCTTTGATTATAACAATAGAGTATACTTAAACGGACTACTCACCACCGTAGGCATTCTGCCTAAACAGCACGGGCCAAATTCATACGTTCTAAGTGATGGAGCTGCTGTTTGCCCTTCCATTGAAAGTGTAGACTTTACCGTTGGAACTTGTGGAGGTGAATCGTATCCTAAAACAGACCCTACCCCACCCGAAGAGACTCACTCAACAACCACCGTAGATAATTCTACTTATAGCTACGCATTTGAAGACAACTGGCCTTCATACGGTGACTATGATATGAACGATCTCGTTGTTTACATAACGAACCGTACAATTAATAGTACAGACAATAAAGTAACCTCATATACAATTAAAGGAACTGTGATGGCCAATGGAGCTGCTAAAGAAAGCAAAGGCCTACTGCACCTTAACGGAATACCTGCATCATCCGTTTCAAATATATCTGGCATAGCGACTGCGCTCGAAAGCGGACAAAGTGAGGCCATAGTTCAGCTTTTTGAAGAAGCACATAAGTTCATGGGCACTACAGCTCCTACCTTTGTAAATACATTAACTAATTACGATACATTTGCTCCCAAGGATTTCGAGGTAACATTCAACTTTAAAGGCGACATAATCGAAAGTCAATTGAACGTGATGGATCTTGACCTCTTTATCGCTACAAATAATACAAGTGCGAATGGCCGCTCAGAGATTCATCTACCTATCTTTGCTCCTACTAGCAAGGCAAATGCCACATTAAATGGTACGGTCGATAGCTATAGCAGCGAGAAGCCTTATTATTCTAAAGATGGTTTATGCTTTGCAATGATGATACCGACTAAGTTCTATTGGCCGACTGAATATAAGCAAATTAATAAAGTATATAATTACTTTGCAGCATGGGTAGAAAGTAATGGGGAAGAAGCTGATGATTGGTATAATTATAGCCAAGAAGGTTATTCCAATACTAACAATATATATCCTGTGGATAACCTTTTCACAAAGTAATTGAGAAAAGCATAAAAAAATGAGGCTTCTTGCAAAACTATTGTTTAAGCAAGAAGCCTCATTTTTTTATGTTTTTAAATCAAGATTCGGATTTACTCAACACCTTATTCTCAGCTCTATTCTATGGTTTACTCTTTAGAGAATTCCTTGATTCGTTGTTCTTCGCTCAGTTTGCAAATCAATAGAACATTATCCTTCTCTGCCACAATATATCCGTCAAGTCCTTGAATCACCACACGTCTTTCTTCACTAGTGTGCACTACACAGTCAGTACTCTCAATTAACTTCACGTTAGCTCCTATCGTTGCATTTCCAGCTTCATCCTTATCAAGCTTCTCATATAAAGAACCCCAAGTACCTAAATCGCTCCATCCAAATGAAGCAGGGAAAACATAAATATCAGAAGCCTTTTCAAGAATGGCATAATCGACAGATATATTAGTACAACTAGGAAATAGCTCATCTACTTTAGTCTGCTCGTCGGTTGTAAACAAAAAAGGTAATAGCTCATCGAAGATCGCGGCTATTTGAGGCTGGTAAGTTCTAATTGCAGTAGTGATAGTTTGTACATTCCAAACAAAGATGCCTGCATTCCAATAGAAATTGGATTGTGCCACATACCCTTTGGCGGTAGCAAGATCAGGTTTTTCACGAAAAGCACCAACAGAAAAAATCTCTTTATCTCTTTCAGAAACTTTAGCTTCTTGGGCTTCTATATAACCGTATCCAGTTTCAGGACGTGTTGGTTGGATTCCTAAAGTTAATATATTAGAACTCTCTGCCGTGAATGCCAACGATTTAAGAATGACACGCTGAAATTCAGGTACGTTCATAACTACATGATCGGAAGGACTTACTATAATATTAGCTTGCGGATCACATTTCGCTATTTTCCACGAGACATAGGCTATACAAGGAGCTGTATTACGCATACAAGGTTCCTTCAATATGTTACTTTCCGGAATAGCCGGTAGCTGTTGACGTATAATCTCAGCATATGCACTTGACGTGACCACCCATATATTTTCAGGAGGGCATATTCCTTCAAAGCGATCGGCGGTCAACTGAATCAGCGAACGTCCACAGCCTAATACATCAATAAATTGCTTGGGTTTCTGAGGAGTACTCATCGGCCAAAAACGGCTCCCGATTCCTCCTGCCATTATCACAAGATGATTGCTCATAGTAAATTATTTTATTAGAGGTTATACTTTATTCCATTTCTATATCGACAAAAGTAAGCAATATTTAGCATACAACCAAAGGATCTTCCTCTAAATAGGCTAAAAAAGGAGTAAAGTAACTTCATTTATGGGATATCCGAATATTCTGTTTCTGCTTTAAGTCGCGATAATAAGAAATAAAATGTTTACGACTTAAATAGATCTGCCGACGATAAACCCAGCAAGTCGTCATAAAATAGAATCCGGTTTGTAACCAAAGAGCTTGATATTCAACACTTACATCGCTCAGCAAAGCTCCCATATTATTAATTCGCACATAGCCATTGATACCAAATGTAGATGGAAAAAGCCATGATATTACCCGCCAGAAATCTGGAACAGAAGCTCCCGGCCATGAAATTCCACTAATAAAAAGTAACGGCAGTGATGAAAAGACAAAGATAGGCATACAATTTTCACGATTACGAACAAATATGCTACAGGTCATTGAAAAGAAGATACAAGCCAATAAATAAGGCACAATGAAAGCTAGTAAAGTGGAATAATGGCCGATTTGATTCAAAGAAAATAATTTAGGAACAACAACCAATACATAAATCGACAAAATAAGGAAAAGCATGAAATACCACAACGACTTTCCTAACACAATACGTAGCGTACCATGATAATGCCGATTAATTGGCACAAGATCTCGAAAACGATTATTCTCACGTTGCGTACCAGCTAAAAGTCCTATCCCGAGTAATAACACTTGTTGCAATACAAGTATTAAAACCGCAGGTATAAGAAAAGCAGCAAATCCAGCAGTGGGATTAAAAATCGCAATATCCTTATAAGCAATTGGATGCTCTGTAATCTCGTCTTGCCGATTAGTTGTATTGCCCGAATAAGTAACTTTCACATGCGCATTCAACCCAAGTGATACATCAGTAGCAGCTGTGAGTATCGCCTTATAATAAAGCAATCCACTCATATCACAATAAATTCCGACACGAGTTTGGCGTCCTGTATAAAGATCGGAAGCAAAAGAAGAAGGAATCCGTACAATACCATAAGCTTCACGCTCACAGATAGCTTGCTGTGCATCAAGCATATTAGAACTATTTCCAATGATACGTACCTGTGAAGTTGCATTCATCTTACGCAAGAAATCACGTGAGAGGCTACTATGGCTTTCATCTACCACTACTATAGGAACCTCATGCACTGTTTCATTGTTATAGATAAAAGCATAAAGCAAAGGATAAAACAAAGGTAAAAATAAGAGAAACGTAATCGCCCCTTGATCACGAAAAGTCAATTTCAATTCACTCCACCAAATACGAAGTACATCTGAAAAGCCTTCGACTATCTGTTGTTTAAATCCCTGTTTTTTTGCCATAATAAATACTATTACATTTTATAAGGAGCAACCACAAGTGCTTTCTTCAGCATTTTTAAAGTCAGTAAAGGAAGAAAACAAAAAATGATGAGACTCAAATAATTCGTCCAAGCATAAATCGGCGAAAAGCCATGTAAAGCATGATTCACATAAATAAGGAAGTAGTGACGCAATGGGAACAACCAGGAAAGCCCTTGCAAAGTAGGATCCATAGCCATTACCGGAAAGCTAAAACCTGAAATAGAGAATGAAACTACTCCTAAAAGAGAGCAAGAACTCAGTCCCAAGCGCAGCGAAGGGAGCAAACTAATAAAAACAACTCCCAATCCCTGCGAAGCCATGACAAAAAGAAGAGAAGAGGCAATCATGCCTCCTAATCCTCCATGGCAAGGGAAATGCAAGACCTGATAAAGGTAGAAATTATAGAACACGGCAATCAAAGAAAAAACAATTAAATGTGGAAGTAACTTACCCAACAAAGCAACCCGCATAGAACGTCCGCTTAAAACCAACCAACGACGAGCTGTACGTTGTTTTATTTCCACACCAATACTATATACAGTCACCATCATAACCATCAAACCGAGTACTCCCGGTATCAGCGTATTACAAAGATAAACCGCATAATTCATCCAAGGATTGCCCAACGCATGAGTTTCAATGACAACGGGCTGAAGGATAGCCATTGTCTGATCCATAGTAGCACCCTTTGCATAAAGCGTCTGTCGTGAAAGAGAGCCTCCAGTAAGTTCACTCATTGTACGCATATCCCTGTAAATTAAAGACCCTGCTATAAGATAAGAATAATTACTATAAAACGAGATAGTAGGTTGGCGACTACTAATTGCCTTCTCGGCTGTAGCCCGAGGTATAAAGAAAAAGCCATAGATTTCACCCCTTTGTATTGCCCGGCGAGCTTGCGCTACATCCGAATAATGACCTACAATGCGTGTCTGCTCAAAAGAGCCCAAACTACGAATTACTGTACGTGATACTGCAGAATGATCTAAATCGACTGCACCTACAGGAAGTTTCAAGGGAAGGCCGTCTCCCATCAATGAGGTAAAAAAGAACACACAGAAGAGCGGCGCTATAACCATGCAAAAGAGATATAGCGGGCGAGCAACCAAACGTCGGCACTCGCGAAGAAAGACTGAAGAAAAAGCCGTTCTTTTCAATGTATTAAAATCAAATTCATCGTTCTAATATAACTGACATACCAGCTCTCAAACCATCAACCTTTTGTATAGGAATTGCTTTAACCTCAAAAGTACGTAAATCGTACTGTCCAGTAGTTTTCGTAGCTTTCCATGC
>JAGPIY010000057.1 GCA_018054715.1 Bacteroidaceae bacterium | reverse complement strand
TCTCGTTTGCAGGCGACATGGCTAAGAGAGGATTCGAAGTGGTAGTTTTTGAGGCTCTTCATGAAATTGGAGGTGTTTTAAAATACGGTATCCCTGAGTTCCGCCTACCTAACAAAATCGTAGACGTAGAAATAGATAATCTAAGTAAAATGGGAGTGACTTTCGTAAAAGATTGCATCATTGGAAAGACCATCTCTATTAGTGAACTCGAAACAACCGGATTCAAAGGATTCTTTGTAGCATCCGGTGCCGGTTTGCCGAACTTCATGAATATACCGGGCGAGAATGCCATCAACATTCTTTCTTCAAACGAGTATTTAACTCGCGTCAATTTAATGGATGCAGCAAGCGAAGATTCTGATACTCCTGTTTTCTTTGGTAAACGTGTAGCAGTAATCGGTGGAGGTAATACCGCTATGGACTCTGTCCGTACGGCAAAACGTCTTGGAGCAGAGCGTGCAATGATTATCTACCGCCGCTCAGAAGAAGAGATGCCCGCTCGTTTGGAAGAAGTGAAGCATGCCAAAGAGGAAGGAATTGAATTTCTCACTCTGCACAATCCTATTGAATACATTGCAGACGAAGATGGGAAAGTGAAACAAGTAAGATTGCAAAAGATGGAACTTGGAGAAGCTGATGAATCCGGTCGTCGCAGCCCTGTAGCTATTCCCGGTGCCATTGAAACTATTGATATCGACATGGCAATTGTTAGCATTGGTGTTTCTCCGAACCCTATAGTACCTTCGTCTATTAAAGGATTAGAAGTTGGACGAAGAGGAACAATTACAGTAAATGAAGATATGCAATCTTCGATCCCCACAATTTTTGCCGGTGGTGACATCGTGCGTGGAGGAGCTACCGTAATTCTTGCTATGGGTGACGGTCGCAGAGCGGCAGCAGCTATGGCAGAGCAACTCACGAAATAAATTTAACATTAAGTTGACTTTGAGTCGACAGCTTATGAAGCATCTAAAGTAATTTCTTAAGGACTTACTTTAGATGCTTTTCATTTTCTAAAAAAGAAGAACTATTTATCGATTCTTCTAAATAAAATTTGTACATTTGCAACAAGTTATGAGGCATTGCTTTAAAATATATGAATAAATAGAATACAGATGAAGAATAAATTTATAACCTCTCTCCTCTTTTTAGGTTTTATCACATTAGCTCATATAGCAAAAGCACAAAAGATTGCATTAAAGACCAATGCCTTATACTGGATGACTGCTTCGCCTAATCTAGAAGCAGAATTGCGTTTTTCACCGCATGTCACATTTTGTATTTCCGGTGCTTTTAATCCGATATCAACGACCGACTATAAAACTCAATTCGTACAAATTAGTCCGGAATTGCGGTATTGGTTCAGTCGTCCCATGTCACGCCATTTTGTAGGAATAACAAGCTCATTCAACGAATATAGTTT
Source organism: Bacteroidaceae bacterium (assembly GCA_018054715.1). Classification (GTDB taxonomy): domain Bacteria; phylum Bacteroidota; class Bacteroidia; order Bacteroidales; family Bacteroidaceae; genus UBA1794. Next base: position 8,820 of record JAGPIY010000057.1, on the reverse strand, counting down.
CAAAAAGAAAGAGAACTTTTATGAGGGTAATGCATATACCGTTGGGCTAACCTATGGATATGATTTCGTTTTAAGCAAACGATGGAATCTAGAGACCAGTATCGGAGGAGGTTTACTCCATTATAATAGTCGTGAATACAAATTAGGAGAGAAGAAACCAGAGAATCCGAATCATAAAGAATCGCTAATTGCACCTATCAAAGCCTCTGTTTCTTTCAGCTATATCCTTTATTAAAGAAGAAAACATGATATCTACACACTATAATATTAAAAAGATCGGCATTGCGGTCTCTTTCCTACTTTTCTTATTGTTCACGCCTAATCTTTACGCGCAAGAAGATAGTGTTACTGTATGGGGAAACGTATACGAAGAAAATGCAGAGATTCTTCCGGACGTAACCATATACACACTCGAAAAGCAAGCAGATGGTACTGAAAGAAGCATTTACAGTGGCCATAAAAGCAATCTGGAAGGTTTCTTTAAACTCACTGTCGCAAAAGGCACTACGCTTAAATTCTTAGCAGTAGGATTTACCGAGTATACACGCAGCATTAAAGAAAGTGGAGAGCTCGATGTTGTTTTAGCCGATGACAACGCGAAGACAGTACTGAAAGAGTTAGTGGTTACTGCGAAAAAAATCGCAAAGATCCGTCCGATCAAATCGCCACTTGTAGTAAAAGGTAATTATGTCTTCTTTGCCGGAGGAATGATTATTCCGAAAGAGTTATATCACTCAAACTATCGGTATCTCATCCAACCCTTTGTCAGTAATCGCTCTACAGGTAGAACTTCTTATACACGATCGGCCGTATTCGATGGGAAAGAATATCATGCCACACAAGAGCGCATGTATAGTTTCGATTTATCGAAGGATTCTCTTTGCAATGTAATTCATGTAAAAGCTTCACCACGTCGCGAAACCGACACTATCTTTGTTCGCGATTCCTTCTATATAGATAACTTCAACCAATTATACCGCATTGACTGTTATCAAGCTGCCGAGAATTATCACCGGATTGTGAGCCTCGACACACTTGAAATCAGCAAAGGTATTGTGAATCCGCAACGTTTTCTCGACTATCGATTTTCTGCGAGACTGTATCAAAACGAGAACCATTTCCCCATTGAGCGCCCCACTCTGCAAACGAGTAAACCTGAAGAAGTACGCATAACGTTCCCAATAGGTAAGGCAACCATCAATATGAACGATTCTATAAACGCTGCTGAACTTAATAGAATAGCGAATCGTTTAGCTGCGATCCAGTCGAACCCGGCAGCATCATTACTCGATTTTTCAATTCAGAGTACAGCTTCACCCGACGGAAACTATCAAAGCAATGTTACGCTTGCTCAGAAACGTCTCATCAACGCAATTGCCAAAATAAACGATCTTAGCAAGGGAGCTTTAAATGGAGTAAAACCAAAGCACTCTACTAAAGTAATGGCCTGGAAGGACGTTATAAACCTTTTACAAAAAGATAGTTTAAAAACCGAAGCTCAGGAACTGGAACAAGCCTTACGGAAATATAAAAATCCAATGACTGCAGTAAGTCGCGTTTCATGCAGTAAATTGATTTTCGAGAAGTATCTTCCTCAATTGCGTCGCGTAGAATATCAATATTCGTACAAATCGTTTAGAGAACTTAGCATGCAAGAAATCAAAGAATATTATAAAACCCATAAAGAATGGCTAGATATCCCTCATTATTTCCGACTCTATCGACAAGAAAAGAACGATTCAATTGCCATCGAGATTGCCGGTGAAGCGCACAAACGTTTTCCGAATCAGGTAGTAATTGCATGCGACTTGTCTGCTCTTTGTTCTAAAACAGGGAAGGCAGATTCTCGGATACTAGCACCTTTTGTTGGTCCAAAAGCTGCTGCAGAAGTAAATGTGAATCAAGCAATAGCCTTATTAATGACTCAGAAATACAGTGCAGCTGATAGCATTGCTGAATACGTCAGTGACAATGAAATGGAATTAAAATCCATCATCGGATTAATGAACGGATACACTACCCCAGAAATGCAAGAAATCATTTCTAAAAGTAGTGAGCACAACCATGTGGTGCTCCTGCTCACACTTGAAGAGAATGAAGAAGCTCTAAAAGTGGCAGAAAAGATGAAAATTGAAAAAGCAGAAGATGCATACCTGCGTGCTGTCTGCTATAACCGAATGAAAGCAGAAGCCAATGCGCTTATCAACCTCAAGCGGGCTATCAAAATGAAACCGGGGCTATTGGAAGTGGCTAAAATCGATGCGGATTTATTAAACCTCATTCCAAAAATTGAAATCAAAAAATGAGAGCAGTAATTATGAAACTAGTATATAAAATCGCTATCGCCTTTTTTTGTGTAAGTGCATGGGGATCTCCAATTTACTGTAATGCACAAGATACACTAGGCATAAACGTAATTGAACGCTATACCTTACAGCAGGTTCCTCCGTCAGAGCACTTCAAAGATAACGATTATAGCAAACGCTTCTTTGTACAATTGCAAACAGGTAGTTCTTTCTTTTTGAACGGAATAAGCAAAGAAAAGATTTTCAAGAATAATTCGTTCAATTTAGGAGCTTCGGCCGGTTATTGGTACACTCCTATTCACGGAGTGCGTTCCGGAATTGGGATGCACTTCTTTCGCGGGAAAGAGTCGGGAAATTCATTTAATTGGCAAACCGACTATTTACTAAATCTCTCTGCTTTAGCAAAAGGATATAACCCACAACGCTTTTTTGAACTAGTAGCTACAGTAGGACCGGAAGCGATACTTTTTGATCGTCCCGACAAAGAAGAGATAAGCTTTGGATTACGTGGAGGAATGCAAGCACGCTTCCGAGCCAATGAATATAACGTCTTCTTCATTGAACCTTCTGTTGGTATTTATTCCGACCACTACAACTTATCAACTTCTTGGCGAAAATATGATTTGGGAGGTTCTATTACTGCCGGACTAGAATTCCATCCTGCCCCTACTCAATTCAGACATCATGACTCTTTCTCTTCAGAAAAATTCAGTAATGGATTATTCGTGATGGGAGCTGTGGGAGGAGGTTTCCGATTCAAATATAAAGAGGATAAAGTATTAAGCCAAATGGTAAGAAACAACCTTGGAGGAGTAGCTCTAGTTGGAGTTGGAAAATGGTTCAACGCTTATTCCGGAATGCGAGTTAGTGCCCGCTTTCAAGCTTTCAGAAATCGTGGAGAAATAGTTAAGAAGCGATATGAAGGGCTCGGCCTGCAAGGCGACTACTTATTAAACTTGAGCAATGCATTTGGGGGATATAGAACTGACAGACACCTCCAATGGTACCTTCCCGCAGGACTTAACTACGATTACACAAATCAACAAGAGGCTCCTAAAAATCAATTGGGACTAGGAGCAGGAATACAAGCTGCTTTTAAAATATTCCCTCACATGGAATATTTTATAGAACCTCGCTTTAACTTCTACCCCATAGGGCAAGCTCATGGATATACTGCTATCAAGTCGGATGTTAACTTTATGGTCACTACCGGTGTAAATTTCACTGGCAATAATGGACAACCGCATTCATCTAATGCAGCGATTCAGAAAACGACGCCAAAATGGAAAACCGCCGATCATCTCTTTGCGGGCATTTATGGCGACTGGAGCGTACCCGTCTTAGGTACTCATTTTTATGAAGGACACAAAAACTTTAAGGGAGGCGTTCAAATAGGTACTTGGTTCTCTCCTTATTTAGGAACACGACTATACACCGAAATGGGATACAGCTACCGGAGCCTACATAAATCGAGCATCAAATCAGGTTCCTTCGGTGGCGATATCTTATGGAATATCTCTCAAACCATTCTAGGTTACCAACAGGATCGTCGCTTTGAGATGATTGCAGGAGCCGGACTAAACCTTCTGGCTTTCAACTCAAAACTAAGCCCAAGTTACCTTGGTAAATCGATTTCCATACAAGCTTTGTGGCACTTAAACTCTACTACAAGCTTATTTATAGAGCCTAAATTAAGAATTTATTCCGACAAAATGGCGCAAGGCAGAATTGATCTGCTAAAAAGCGATGGAGTTAGCTCAATATCAACCGGATTCAATATCCATTTCAAGCCTTCCAGTGTACTTGAGAATATTCGGAAGCGATTCGGGAACGAACAATTCGAGAATCGTATTCTTTATGTATCTGGAGGATTGCAAGGTATTGTTCAAGATATGAAAGGAGCGGGTCCTGTAGGGGAAATCATGCTAGGGCGATGGAGAAACCCTGCTTTCGGATGGCGTGCCGGCTTTATCTTTGAGAATCACAAAGAAAGAGGAAGGAACAAAAACTTCAACGGAGTTGGAGCTGACTGGTTATTCAACTTATCCACTTTTGCTGCGGGTTATGATCCAGATCGCAAATTTAATTTCATCGGATTGGCAGGTATACAAGCCGGAATCGATCCTTTCGCTGAAAAGACACGCGCTATCATAGGCATACGTGGCGGCATACAAGCAACCGCTTCTTTATCGGATAATATAGCTGTTTATCTGCAACCACAACTTACCTTGCGAACAGAGCGGAAAGCAAATGAAAATATCAGAACACTTCTTCCGGGACTTCAACTTGGTATTAGCTATAAAGGAAATGCCTCGAAAGCTAAATTGACATCAAAAGAGAAAGGGAAACGTTTTGTTTCGACAAGCTATGGACTTGGGCTATATAGCGGAACCATAAAAGCGAAAGACGTCAACGACAAATTCCATAACGTCACTCGTGTAGCAGTTGGTCAATGGCTTAGTCCATTATCGGGAGTTCGCCTGAGCTACACCTATAAAGATCCGGATAGCAGACGTACCAAACGAACAATCACCAACCATGCCATAGGCCTTGACTATCTACTCGATATATCGTCTTTGCTTTTGGGTGCAGATGAAACTCGTAAAGTAGACGTGATAGGAACTTTAGGAGGAACTTTAAACTTTGATTCACAACCAAAAAATGAAAGCACAACTCAATTGGGTGCACGTGCCGGACTACAACTACGCTACCATGCTTCGGAAAAAGTAACCTTATTTGCAGAATCTTCCATCAATATGTATGGAAAGCACTACGAACCCGGTACACACAAAGCAGCAGAGACTGCAGAACTCGAAGCCGGCATTAGTTATAATTTCTAAAGCTTAAAGCAAAAAAGGGGAGAAACACTTTGTTTTCTCCCTTTTTTTGCGTATTTTTGAGCACAATTTATGCAAAACGCTATAGTTATGAAAAAATTGCTTTCCCTATTCTTCCTTTTATGTACACTTACCTTGCAAGGACAAAATCTTGAGCAAGCTAAAAAGATGCTCGAAGGAGGTGATAAGACACAAGCAGAAAAAGCCCTTAAAAAATTAGCCGCCAAACGCGACGTAGAAGCGAACCTTCTATTGGGCAAGTTACTCCTTTCAGAATATCGATTTGAAGAAGCCAAACAATCATTAACCAATTACCAAACGTTAGCCACAAAAGCAAAAAAAACGTTGGAAACAGATACAGAGAAACTTTTACAACAAGCTACGCGTGGAAGTGAAATGTATCTTGGTATTGCTGATATCGCATTTATAGATACCTTTTCAGTCGACAAGAAGTCGTTTCTTGAAGCTTATAAAATAAGTGAAGACATGGGTAGCCTATTTATGCACGACAGTCTTGGTACAGGTTTCGAAAACGAATTAGGAAACAAGCAGATTTATAGCGAAAAGGAACAGCTCTATTCCCGTCAAAAGCAGTTGGGTGAATGGAGTGCGCCAATCTTACTTTCTAGTACAATAAACGAAAAAGAAGGTTGCAACTATCCTTTCTTACGCTCCGACGGCATTACCTTCTACTTTGCCTCAAAAGGCCATAATTCATTAGGAGGGTACGATATTTTCGTAACTCGATATGATAGCGATAAAGGTACTTTTTTACAGCCTAACAATCTGGGAATGCCCTTTAACTCGCCAAGTAACGATTATATGATGGTTATTGATGAAGTTAACAATTTAGGCTGGTTTGCTTCCGACCGTAATCAACCTGAAGGACGGGTTTGCATCTATGTATTCATTCCTCAAGAGAGTCAGAAGGTGTACGATCAGGAGAACATGGAAGATGCACAGCTTATTCGTTTAGCCCGTATTGCCACGCTTAAAGAAAGCTGGAAAGGCCACGAAAAAGAGGTACTAGATGCAAAATTACGTCTTCAAAAGACGCTTGAAAACAGGACACAAAGCAAGGAGCCGAAGAAGGCAGTAAAAGATTTCGAATTGGTAATCAACGACCAATATACCTACACCTCGCTTAAAGATTTTCATTCCACTAACGCCAAGCAACAAGCTACTCAGTGGAAAGAAAAACAAAAACAATACAAGGTACTCATGCAAAATCTTTGCCAAGCACGTACAAAATATGCTACGGCAAGTGCAGTGGAAAAGCAGAACATGAAACTTAGCATACTCGATTTGGAGAAACGCGAGCGTTCACTTTGCGAAGAAATAGCACAACTTGAACTTAGCATCCGTCGCGAAGAATTGAAGAGTATTAAATAAACAAAACTCATCCTTAAAACAAACTTATGGAATACCTCATTATCATCGGAGTAATTCTCCTGGGCATCCTCTTTTTTCTGCTCGAAATTTTCGTTATTCCCGGTACTAGCATTGCCGGAGTTGGAGCTATAGCGTGCTTATGCTATTCGGTGTTCTACGCCTATGCCACCCGAGGAGTGCTAGAAGGTTCTATCACACTAGGTATTGTAATAATCCTTGTGATAGGAGCGTTTGTCTGGTTGATGCGCTCGCACACCTTAAAACGAATAGCGCTGAAAAAGGAAATAGATTCGTCGGTCGACAACCAAGCAGAACGCAGTGTTTCCGTTGGAGATACGGGAATCACCAATACCCGCTTGGCTCTCATCGGACGAGCTCAAATTGGCGGACAAGAAGTGGAAGTAAAGTCGGTAGACGGCTTCCTTGATGAGCACACCCCGATTAAAGTTGTACGCATCGACCAAGGAACACTCTTGGTAGCACGCGATAAGTAAAAGATATACAATCATAAAAATTATTCATCCTAAAAACAAAAAACTATGGATCCAATCATGTTAATCATTGGGATAGTAGCGCTCCTCATTTTTCTGGGGCTATTCTTCCACTATGTGCCTTTCTTCCTTTGGCTATCGGCCAAGGTTTCAGGTGTCGACATTTCGCTAGTCCAACTTTTCTTGATGCGCATTCGTAATGTGCCTCCGTACATCATTGTACCGGCTATGATCGAAGCACACAAAGCCGGATTAAACAACATGACTCGCGACGAACTCGAAGCACACTTTTTAGCAGGTGGCCATGTAGAGAAAGTTGTTCATGCACTTGTTTCAGCTTCGAAAGCAAACATTGAGTTGACTTTCCAAATGGCAACCGCTATCGACCTTGCCGGTCGTGATGTATTTCAAGCAGTACAAATGTCGGTGAACCCTAAAGTCATCGATACTCCTGCAGTATATGCTGTGGCTAAAAATGGTATCCAATTGATTACCAAAGCCCGCGTAACGGTACGTGCCAACATCAAACGCCTCGTTGGTGGAGCTGGTGAAGAAACCGTTATTGCTCGTGTAGGTGAAGGTATTGTAGCCGCTATCGGTGCAGCCGACAGTCACGCTATGGTGCTCGAGAATCCGGATAGTATTTCGAAGGTTGTACTTAAAAAAGGACTTGATTCGGGCACTGCCTTCGAAATCTTGTCTATTGATATTGCGGATATCGATATCGGTAAGAACATTGGCGCAGAATTGCAAATCGACCAAGCTAACGCTGATAAGAATATCGCACAAGCTAAAGCCGAAGAACGTCGTGCCATGGCTGTGGCTAGCGAGCAAGAGATGAAAGCAAAAGCACAAGAAGCACGTGCCAAGGTTATTGAAGCAGAAGCTGAAGTTCCAAAGGCTATGGCAGAAGCTTTCCGTAGTGGTAACATGGGTATCATGGACTATTACCGCATGAAAAACATAGATGCAGACACTTCTATGCGCAGTAATATTGGTAAGCCAACCAGCTCAACGCCGGGTAAATAAAACCGACTTTATAGTATATCTCACCTTTTTAGGTTTATTCTGATGACAAAATACTTCGCTCCTTCGGAGCTTATTATCAACGACGACGGTTCGGTGTTTCACTTACATGTGAAACCTGAACAGTTAGCCGACAAAGTAATCTTAGTGGGTGACCCCGGACGCGTAGAAACGGTTGCTTCGCACTTCGAAAGTCGTGAGATGGAAGTGGAAAGTCGCGAGTTTCATACCATCACCGGTCGCTATCAAGGCAAACGTATCACGGTGCTTTCTACCGGTATTGGCTGCGATAACATCGACATCGTGCTCAATGAGTTAGATGCTTTGGCAAATATCGATTTCAAAACCCGCACGGAAAAGGCAGAACACCGCTCACTGGAGCTGGTTCGCATTGGAACCTGCGGAGGATTGCAACCCCATACACCAATCGGTACCTTCATTGCAAGTGAAAAAAGCATCGGTTTCGATGGTTTACTGAACTTCTATGCAGGGCGTAATGAGGCGTGCGACTTGGACTTTGAGAAGGCTTTTAAGGCGCATGTCGACTGGAGTGCCTTACTTTGTGCTCCTTACGTTATCGATGCTGACGCAACCCTACTCGCTCGCATCAACGAGGGAGATATGGTAAACGGAGTAACCATCTCGTGCGGCGGATTCTTCGGACCGCAAGGACGTGAGCTGCGTGTGCCATTGGCCGACCCTAAGTTGAACGAGAAAATCGAAAGCTTCAGGTACAAAGACTATTGCATCACCAATTTCGAAATGGAA
>JAGPIY010000218.1 GCA_018054715.1 Bacteroidaceae bacterium | reverse complement strand
GTCCATCTACCAACGTATCGATGTAATAAAGTAGCGCCCGAAGTTTAGGTTGCTGAATGATTTCTTCATAGCAATAACCGGTGTAGCACCAGATGTTGTGCCCTGTTTCTTCCTTTACCCGCTGCAACAGAGGTAAAAACTCCTCCGGGTTAAAGAATGGATCACCTCCGGAAAACGTCACCCCATCAAGCAACGGATTATCGGCAATTTCACCTAGAATACGGTCTATTTCATTTGTTGTTAAAGGAGTGCCATGCAATGGGTTCCAACTCTCCGGATTATGGCATCCTTTGCAATGGTGAGAGCATCCGGCTAGATAAATAGAATATCGGATGCCCTCGCCATCGAGGATTGTTTCAGGATATGTGCCGATTAAATAAAGCATCGCAACCACTTAGCAGTGCTTTACACGGTCGCGTTCTTCGGCACGTTTGGCTGAGTTCCAGGTACTAAGATCACCGGTAAGATAGCCCGTAATACGGCGCATACGCAAAATACTGTCGCCTCCACAAATCGGACACTTCTCATAAATAACTCCTTTGTATCCGCACGAGTTGCACGTGTCAACAGGGTGGTTTATAGAGCCATAACCTACACCTTCATCATGCATTACTTTAACTATCTTCACGATGGCTTTGATGTTCTTTTTCGCCTCACCATCCAATTCCACATACGTAATATGTCCGCCACGTGTAATGGCATGGAAAGGAGCTTCGCGTTTAATTTTCTCAGCGATGCTAACCTTTGCTTTTACGTCTACATGGAACGAATTAACATAATATGCAGAGTCGGTTACTCCGGGAATGTTTCCGTATTTGCGACGATCCATGCGAGTAAAACGGCCGGACAAACCTTCTGCAGGAGTGGCTAGCACAGAATAGTTCAAGTTGTACTTCGCTTTCATTTCGTCTACAACCTGGTTTATAACCATTACTGCTTCGTAAAGTGTATCCCATGCTTTTTGGTTTTTAGCATGTCCTTCACCATAAATAGCTACCATCGCATTATGTCCGCCAATGAACCCGATACCTAATGTACCCTGCTTGAGGATGTCGCCAACCTGATCATTGGGCTTGAGATTGCCACCGCCTTTCCACACATCATTTCCCAACATAAATGGGAATTGACGTGCAAGTGCACTGCATTGATACTCATAACGTGTATGCAATTGTTCGCCCACTAAGATAGCCATTTCACGTATTCCTTCTAAGAAGAACTCCTTTGTTTTCATTTCAATGGCATCTTTTTGATGCGCATCGTCGACAAAATTCTCTGCTTTGATACGTGCTTCGATAGCCAAACGAGGCATATTCAACGTTGTAAAGGAGAGGTTACCCCGCCCCCAAGAACTTTTCATGCCATGCAGGTTCTCGAACACACGAGTGCGACAACCCATTGTGGCTAGTTCATAACGAAAACGGTCGGGATCATCTTCATGCCATTTCTCGTTCTGGTTGAAAGGTGTATCCAAAAACATATAATTGGGAAAAAGCGCCTTTGCGGTAGTTTGACAAGATTTCAGGAATAAGTCGAAGTTAGGAGCACGGAAACGCATTTTTCCTTCTAACGCAGCAGGCAAGTCGGTTAAGGCTTTCTCATAATCTTCATCAGAATACGAAACGCCTTCCTTTATCTTAAAAATCTGGATAGGGAATACCGGAACTTCTCCTTTCGTACCAAGTCCTTCACAGGTTACATCCAGCAATTCAGAAATTAGCATTCGCCCTTCATCGGAAGTATCAGTGCCATAGTTTATCGAACTGAATACCACCTGATTTCCACCACGTGAATGCATGGTATTCAAATTGTGTATAAAACCCTCCATAGCTTGGTGAGTATCTTTCTTTGTCTCTGCATAAGCACGCGACAAAAGTCCCTCTATGGCCTTTTGAGTAAAAGTTAAGTTTGATTGTTTAAATCGATTCAATGCCTTTTCAGCTTGTTCGTAATTAAAAGAAATAGAATTAACCTCTACATTCAACACCTCGCGTACTTCTTTTAAAGTGAGCTCAACACCATTAATCGAAGCATAAAAAACGACTAATTCTGCCAAGTGTTTCCGGTACGATTTTAGAATCCCGGGAGCCATGAAATGATCGAAAGCAGGAATAGACTGACCACCATGCTGCTCATTTTGATTGGTTTGGAAGATGATCGTGGCTAGGGTAGCATAGCTCTGAATACTCTGCGGAGTACGGATACTGCCATTCTTGGTGCGGAAACCACGATTGAAGATATCTTCCAAGTCGTACTGAATGCAAGTAGTAGTTTTCGTTGGATAATAGTCTAAATCGTGAATATGAATATCGCCTAGTAGGTGAGCTTCTGCAAACTTTTTAGGCAACAGATACTTATAGGTATAATCTTTCGTGACTTCGCTGGCAAAGGTCATCATCTGACCGGCAGGTGTATGGCTCGACATGTTTGCATTACTCAAGTTCACATCATTCGTATCGATCGAAACGATGCCATCCATAATCTGCTTCATCTTAGTCTTCTTATCGCGTTCTGTATTTCGCCATTCGCGATAGATGATATATTTCTTAGCCACCTCAGGGCGTACCGCCATAAGTTCTTTCTCCACCAAGTCTTGAATCTGTTCTACATTCATACTAGGTGAATCGAATTTATCGATGACCTGCATTGTTACGTCGGCTACTAGTTTTTCTTCCTCAAATATGCCTGTTGCTTGAAAGGCTTTTAGTATTGCATTCTTGATTTTCGAAATAGAGAAGTCTTGCTTTTCTCCATCACGCTTAATTATGCTGATTTCTGCGTAGTTCATAGTTATACTTTCATTTTGTGTTTTTAAACTTTGGGCAAAGTTACATAAATTTGTTCATATTCTCCAAACTTTATTCTCTGTTTTTTTATAAAAAAAGAAAGTTTTTATCTTCACTTTAAATAAAAGTTATCTAAAACAATCGTAAATAATTACATTAACAAAGCTGATAAAATGAATTTAATATACTTATAATAAGATTGTAATATATTTGAATTAAGTTCATGATTATATTTGCAAAAAGTAGATAAAGTTTTTCTTTTCGTTTTACTATATAATATAATGTATGCCTCAGAGCTAATTATTTTGATTGTGCTTCAATCGGCACAAATTCTTTTTTAGAGTG
>JAGPIY010000217.1 GCA_018054715.1 Bacteroidaceae bacterium | reverse complement strand
GGTTACTTACAGGTTGCGGCTCAATGTTTCGCGCAGACTGTATTAATGAAGCCCAGGCTAAGGAACTTGACGCTGTATTAGATCCGTATAGAGCTTCTCGTTTTAAGAAATTCCGTGAGGCGAATTGGCCAAATCTTTCTGAGGCTGCAAGGTATTTGGAATGTAGCAATGACGATATATTGTCTATTGAGGCAGGCAAGAAGTGTATTTCCATTTCAGTTTTCAACAAAATACTCAATAATTTGGAAACTTTGAAAGGTGAAATAGATTTTTTAGAGAATTACCCTAAAATCAATGGACAGTTAACGAGCTCTGATGAGCAATTCTATGAAATCGTGAAGAATGCAGTGGATATACTAAAAAAGAATAGCGAGCAGCTGGATCGGCTTATTGGACTTTTAGAGCGTAAAAGAAGTAGCCACATCCGAATACATTCTTAAAATGCATTTAGATGTGGCATATAAATGAAATAAATACTTTTATTTTCCGTAGGGTAACGTGAACCAAAATTCGGAGCCTTTTCCTAACTCACTCTTTACACCAATCTTTCCACCTAAAGCCTTGATAATATTTTTACATATAGAAAGCCCTAATCCAGTACCTTGCTTGAAATTATCTAGTTTCACAAATCGTGTGAATATTTCTTTTTGCTGTTCAGCGGGAATACCACATCCGGTATCGCGCACGAAGAAATAAATTTCATTACTTTCTCCTGGGCGATAGCCAATCGTAATTTCTCCTTCTTTTGTGAATTTAGCCGCATTGTTTACTAAATTAGTGACCACCTGTGTTAGAATGCTTGGATCTGTTAATATAGGCTTTTCTACGGTTGTAGTGCATTCAATTATAACTTTTAGTGGACTATTAATAAGCTGTATCTTAGCATCGCATTCCCAATCGTGCAAAAGTGCATTTACATTGCATTCTATAAGATCAAGTTTTCGTGTACCTGAATCAAGATACGATAGTTCCAATATATCGTGGAATAGATTTAGCAGTTGCTCTGTATTTCGCATTACCTGTTCTGCGTATTCTTTGCTTTCAGGGCTATTTGCCGTTTCAGCGATGAGCTGACTAAATCCTTGTATCGCATTAAGCGGAGTACGGATTTCGTGGCTGATATTGGCTATGAAATTATGAGTAAGTTTACGCTCTTTTTCACTTATTTCTAATCTGTTTATTTCGTTGTTTACATCAAAACAGAGACCTGCTAGTTCAAGTGGATTCCCATTTTCGTCCCGTTTACTGACAGAACCGAATGAGCTGACCCAGCGATATTCATCTTCAACATGCATATGAATATTAACATGCATGTTCTCTGCTTCGTTATTCACTAACTGCTGAAAACTCTCAAGTAATACTGCACGGTTGTCGGGATGAATCTTTTCTAGAAATTCATCGAATGTCATCGAAAATTGAAAAATAAAGTTTTCTTGCTCGGATGTAAAGTAGCCGGAGGCAATGTTATACTGCCAATCGGCTATATTGGAAGCTTGTCTTACGAGTTCGTTTTTTCTTTTATACTCTTCTAAGGTCTTTTGTTGTATTTTGTCTTTATCGATGCAAGTAATTGTGCCGATAAAATAGTTTTTTTCTTTAGCTTCATTTTTTAGAGGAATTCCCAAAAAGCGGAACCATTCGTAAACATCAGATCCATTTATATTAGAACGGACTCTTGCCTCTGCAAAGAGTTCTTTTTGCCCGTTAAAGAGTTCTTTAAAAGACTTCTTAATAGCTTCGCTATCTTCGGGATGGATATGCTTTAAAAGTGTTTCAGGAGTAATTTTGAAATCATTCTCGAAGGTAAGTCCAATTCGTTTATTCAGTAAATCGCATTTTTTAAAGTAGCCTTCGGAGCCATCATATTCCCAATGATATATTCCGCTCCGTTCGATTGAAAGTTCAGCAAATCGATAGCTTTTTTCTAGTTCCTCCTTAGACTCAATGTGTTGTATCTTATTTACCATGATTTTTGCAAAGAGTTGCAACAACTCTTTTTCTTTTTCTCCCCATTTGCCTCTATTCTTTTCTAAGCCAATTCCGATCAATCCATATAGTCGGTGCGAGTTATAAAGAGGAATTAGTGCAGCGCTTTGCAGTTTGAGGTTCAGCTCTTTGACGGCTTTGTTTAGAAAGGGAGGAAAAGATTCTTCCTTATAAAATGTTTTTATTTCTCCTTTTTTGTAGCCGTCGATATTTTCTTCACAGATATAATAGCGATCGGAAGCTCTTATAAATTGAACACCTGATAGTGAAGAGCCTACTGATATGGAGTATTTCTCAGGATATAGTTTTTTGCTTGTTTCAGAATAGCGATAAAAAATCACTTCATCTGCATTCATCCGTATTTTGATAAAGCTTAGAACCTTGTCATAGAACAGTTCGCTATCTTCAATCGTCAATTGTAAGATATCGTCAATTAGTTGGCGGCTAATATATGAGGTGGGAGTTCTGAGTTCTTCATTCGTAAGAAGAGATTCGCTTATTGCGATCCGCTCCTTCTCGAAAGTGGAACGAAGTTTGCTGATAATAGATTCTTTAATGTTGAAATATCTTTCCTTTTGCTTAATCATGGCGCTTAACACTGTTTTTTATTATGTCTTTAAGGTTTCGCAAATATACTTTAAATAGAGTAAACCGCCAAGTAAAAGAAGTTTTTTTTTGAAGAGGGTACGTTTTTAATAAAAAAGAGAAGGTGAACAACGTTCCCTTCTCTTTTTTTAATAGTTAAAATACTTAATTAGTTTCTGTCTTTACATCAAGAATCCAAGAAGTACACCTGCAGCCACTGCAGAACCAATTACACCGGCTACATTCGGACCCATAGCGTGGGTGAGCAAGTAGTTGCTTGAATCGTACTCCAAACCCAGTGTTTGAGAAATTCGTGCTGAAGCCGGTACGGCCGATACTCCGGCATTTCCGATGAGCGGATTCATTTTGTTTTCTTTCTTGAGGAACAAGTTGAAGAACTTCACAAAAAGGACGCCACTAGCCGTTGCAATGATGAACGACAGAGCTCCTAGTCCGAAAATTAAAACAGAATCGATAGTTAGGAATTCAGAAGCCTGTGTAGAAGCACCTACGGTAAGTCCGAGTATAATAGTAACAATGTCAATTAGTGGTCCGCGAGCGGTTTCAGCCAAGCGACGTGTTAC
>JAGPIY010000056.1 GCA_018054715.1 Bacteroidaceae bacterium | reverse complement strand
AATTTGCATTTCTTTAAAGAACCATTTTCATAGTATTCGTCTGAATGGTCAAAAAAAACAATTTCTTTTGAGTATCTATTTAAAACTATTGTCTTAGTAGATGAACACATACTTAACAATGCCATGGCAAAAAAAAGGAGAATCGCTTTCATAAACTTGATTTTAAGAGGAAGGATTAGGAAATGAAGATTTCTAAGATAATATCCACGTATGGTTTTGGTAATTACAAAATTACATAAAAAATTGGTATAGCATGTCGCTTTTGCGATATTTATTTTATTTTTGCATATCATCACTAAAAGTTGCTTCTAGCAACTAAAAGATGGATGTAATTATTGCATCTGCAACTTTGGCTTGGTAGTATAGAGGAGAACTTTGTATCGCAATTTACTATAAGTTTGTGTTAATATAGGCTATAGTTAGTGATGCTTTTTTGGAGAATCGTTTATTTTGAAGTAATGTAAGCGTCTCCGCAGCGGCGCCTTATGGGTATTAAAATCCTGAAGAGTTTGTTTTTAAACTATTCAGGATTATTGTGCTGATATACAGTTGCTTATTTGACAACTGAAAGCTGAAGGGTATAAGCTGATAATTCTTTTTATTGCGTAAAATAGCATGTAATTTCGTGGTATTTTAGTCTTTGATCAATAGAATGAAGTTATTACATTTAAATTAATTTTTATGTAAAAGCGAGAAATTTTCTTTTGTTTTCTTGAATATGATATTTATTGTATTTATATTTGTGCCCTAAGCTTAAAAAGTTTAATCAAAAAGAAAGCCTAAGTTAGAAAAATGTAGTGAAATTACACAAAAAACACAGAATTATGAAGAAATTAAACACACAATTGCGTTGCATACTGGCTTTGTTGCTATGTATAGCCAGTACAGCTATGTGGGCAGACACGTATTCGCATACGATTGGTGCTACAACATGGACTGCTAATGGGACGCAAACCTTAAGTGGGATAGCTTGGAATTTGAATGCAATATTTGCGGGCGAGTCTTATTGGGGTTACGAAGGGGCAAGAGGGCAACAAATAGGTAATGGTAAGGGTAAGCCAGCTACTTCAATCGCTCTTTCCACCAGTGGAATCTCTGGAACGATTACTTCGGTGAAGATTACCACCTCTGGTGCTTCTAGTGTAGTTGCTAATGTAGCGATTTCTGTAGGAGGTACTGCCTTTAAAACAGCTACTGATGCAACGACTCAATCGATATCTGCTACAAGTACACTCTATGAATTTACGGGAAGTGCAAGCGGAGCAATTTCAATTAATTGGACACAAACGTCGAGTAAGGCTATTTATATAAAGGCAATAGAAGTGACCTATGCTCTTTCTGCAGATGCGGTAGTCGCTCCTACTTTTTCGCTTTCCGAAGGATATTATGTGGCTGCGCAAACGGTAACACTTTCACAAACAGCGGGAGATAAAATTTACTATACGTTGGATGGAACGGATCCTACAACGAGTCTTACGGCTGTTGAATATACTGCTCCACTTCTTATTAGTAGCACTTCTACGTTGAAAGCTGCAGCTAAAAATGCCGATAAGTATAGTAACGTCGTGAGTAGCACCTATACGATTCTTACTCCTGTAACGAATTTGAATAATTTTAGGGCATTAACTGCGGATGGTAGTACGATGTATGCGGTGACGCTAACTGATGCCATTGTGACGAACGTTTCCGGAACGAATGCATATATAGAGGACGCTACAGGTGGTATGTACGTGTATGGATTTACCGGCACGAAATTCGTGGAAGGAAACAAATTGACCGGAACTATTATCTCAAAACTTGCGACTTACAATAGTTTATTGGAAATGACAGGTTCTGATTTCAGTCAACTTACAGTAGTTTCAACAGGTAATGCGCTTCCTCTTACTACGCTTTCTGTGGCTGATATAGCAGCTGATCAAGCGGTAGGACGTTATGAGTCGATGCGCATAAAGATAGCAGATGCTAAAGTGACTTCTACTTTTTCAAGTCGTTATGCTACGGTTGAACAAAGCGGATCATTTGTTCAACTGTATGATGCTTTAAATATTTCGTTGACGGCAAATGTAAACTCTACCCTAAACATAATTGGATGGCCTGGGGCATACGGCACAACTTTACAATTTAAGGTGTTTGCTCAAACTGATATGGAAGTATTGACTTCCGGGTTACCTGCTCCGACCTTTGCTTTTGCTTCTTCTACCGCGGATGCTAAAATGGGATTTTCGTTTACTACGCCTGAACTTAGTAGTAACTCCGACGGAGCGATAACTTATAGTAGTTCTGCTACTGGAGTTGCAAATGTAGATGCTTCTACCGGTGCGATCACTTTAGTGGCTCCGGGCAGTACGATTATTATGGCAACGGTTGCCGAAACAGCTACGTATGCTTCGGCTACTGCTACTTATACGCTTACGGTTACTGAACCTGTTGCTGCTAAAATGCAAAAAATGGTGTTGAAAGAAACTTTCGATAAATCTGCAACTACGGGTGGTAATGATGGCTCTTGGAGTGGAAGTGTAGGATCGGGTACAGCTTATACGGATAACGTGGGTTGGATTTTAGCTAATGGTTCCGGAGCCTATAAATGTTTGAAGTTTGGAACATCTTCTTTAAAAGGCTCTGCTACTACTCCTGCACTCGGCATTACGGGCGATGCAACTCTTGTTTTTCGTGCCGGGGCTTGGAATTCTGCTAATGAGCAAACGGATTTGGTGCTTTCTATCACCGATGGAACACTGGGCGCAACTACTGTGAAACTAAATAAGGGCGCTTTTAGCTATTATACGGTTAACTTCAATGCGACTGCTGCTACTTGTCAGATTACTTTTGCAGGAAAGAATGCAAGCAATAGTCGTTTTTTCTTAGACGATGTAGTGGTGACCCAGGAATCGGACGCATCCGGTGATTTGATTTTGACAGGTGATTGGAATGCAACGAGTTGGACGGACTTGGATCTTTCTTCTTCATCTATGACCTCGCTTGATCTTACTGCCATGACTCTACCTGATGGGGCAGCGGCTAAGATTGCCGGAAATCCAAACATGCTGATTCTCTGTAATGCTGAGGTACCTATTTCGAATGGAATTCATCTAGTGAGAGGCTCTAATTCTGATTATGTAGTATCGGGAGATATTGCTTTGACTGACAATAAACCATTTTCTACTTCTACTATTTTAACGGCTCCTACTACGTATACCCGCGATTTTACAGGAGAGGCTGTAGCGGTTGGCAATACAGTGAAATGGGAGGTAATCTCGTTGCCTTTTGCAGTGTCTAAAGTAACAGGCTCTGTAGGTGGAGAGGTGTATGAGTTTGTGCCTTATACGGCTTGGAGTTCAACGGATCTTGATGCGAGCAATAAAGCGAAAGGATTTTTCTATCTTAAGGGGGCAACTACCAGTACAAATGATCTTACTGCGGATGTAACGTCTATGGCAGCAAATACTCCTTATTTGATTGCTTTCCCAAAAATTACGATGCCCGGATATCCCCAATTTAATATAAGTTCTAGTACTACTTTCACATTCTATGGGGCAGAGGTTTCTGCTACAGTAGGTGTTGCGGGTGAGGAACTTTCTGATTGGACGTTCCATCCTTCTTATTTAGTGGGCGATGGTACCACGGAATATGTAATAAATGCAGAAGGTACACGTTTTGTAAAGACGGGTGCAGCGGCTGCTCCATTCCGTCCGTATCTTACTTACAAAACATCTTCGGGTAGTGCATTGCCTTCATTCTATACCATAGGAGGAGATAATGTAGTAACTTCTATTGATCAGTTATTGGAAAAAGCGGCAGGTCAGATTGTGGTGTTTAGTACTTCTGCAGGTATTACAGTTTTGACTAAAAATGAGGGACTTGCATTGATATACAATCTTCAGGGGCAGTTGGTCAACAAAACAATGCTTACTGTGGGAGAGAACAACATAATGCTTCCTGCAGGAATTTATCTTGTAAACGGAACTAAGGTGGTTGTAAAATAGAAATCAAGAAACTGATAATAAGAGAAATTATGGATAATAAGAATATATATATAGCTCCGAAAACGGAGATACTTGTTCTTGAAATGGAACTTTTTATGGCCGGATTGGATAGTTTGGGAGTTACTAATCCCGGCGGAATTCAGCAGCCTAGTACGAATAGCACTTTCTTTAAAGGATCCGACTTGAATCTCGACGGAGAGTAGTATTTATTTTTTAATCGTAGAGCTGCAACCTAAATATTTTAGTTTGTGGCTCTACTTGTATAATAATTTATAGAGAAGTGAAATAAGCATATGTCGGTAGGTTGGAATTTATGGCATGGATGTACAAAGATTAGTCCGGGATGTAAATATTGTTATGTATATCGCCAGGATGCAAGGTACGGCACGGATGTCAGTAGCAGTGAGGTGCGTAAAACCGCGAATTTTGATTTGCCGCTAAAACGCAAACGGGACAAAACGTATAAAATACCTTCGGGTGAACTCGTTTTTACTTGTTTTACGTCCGACTTCTTTGTGGAAGAGGCAGACGAATGGCGTATGGAGGCATGGGCTATGATTCGTGAACGAAAGGATCTCGACTTTTTCATCTTTACTAAGCGAATTGATAGATTTACGGTTAGCCTACCTGAAGATTGGGGAGATGGATACGAGAATGTAATTATTGGTTGTACGGTGGAAAATCAGGCTATGGCGGATTATCGTTTGCCTATTTTTAAAAAGTTGCCAATTTGTCACAAAGTGATTATCGCAGCACCGCTACTTGAAGGGCTTGACCTCTTTGCATATCTTGATGCCTCAATAGAAGAAGTTGCTGTTAGTGGTGAGTCGGGTATGGATGCACGGGTGTGTCATTACGACTGGATTCTGGCGATCAGAGAACAATGTGTAGCCAAAGAAATACCGTTTTGTTTTCACCAGACTGGTGCCAAATTGCTTAAAGATGGAAAGCTTTATTCCATAAGGCGTTACTATCAGATTGCACAAGCTCGCAAGGCGAATATTGATTATAAAATTGATCGTCAAGGTAAGCCTATTCTGGCTTCTGATTCCTAACTTTAAGCCATGCCAGTAATAGCAGAGTTCCTATGAGGCTGCATAAGGCAAGGGTCGGTGAGACTCTTGTTTTTTCTACAGTATTGAGCGTTTCGGCCGAAAAGAACAAATCTTTGTTGTAGGGTTGATTAGGCATCAAAAGGAGAGTTAAACCATTGTTGAACGCATGTGCGATAATGCAGGTCCACAGACTCCCACTATAAAAACAGAGATAACCTAAAAGGGCTCCTAATAACATCCGAGGCACGAAACCGAAGAATTGTAGATGGATTGCGCTAAATAGAAATGCGGTTACCCATATTGCAAGGTGAATCTTTCCATTAGTCCATCGAATGAGAAGATGCTGAAGAAGACCTCTAAAAAAGAGCTCTTCGCCAATTCCTGCAAGAATTGCGATAATAACGAAATTGATAATAAAGATACTTATCCGAGTATCATTAAGAATGAGATTTATTGTTTTAGTAGCTTCGGCTTCCGAAGCTACCATCCATTGTTCTATACCATGCAGTGCGGGAGGAAGCTGAAGGCTTTCATTCCATTGCACAGAGAGGTCGATGAATGGTGAAATGCAGGTTATGCATAGAATACCGATGAGTACAGAAAGAGCAGAGCAGTGGCGTAATGAAAAGGTGTCGAGTAGGCATCCTTTGCATAAAAGTAGTTGTGATACAATAGGAAATAGGATAAAGAGAAAAAGATCTTGTATCAGGATTGATGCTCGCAGAATCGCCGGATCTTGTGGGTCAGGAGCGAATAAATTAAGTATTGAAAACGGAACTGCAGCTAGAAAAGTGCACGCTATTAATGCGAGTAGTAGAACTGTAATTTGCTGCCATATAGGTCGATAGGCATAAATACCATGTGTCATCTGAATGTTAATTAATCGGTTTCGGATGCAAAGTTAAGTGTTTATTCCAAACGGTACCATAAAAAGTTGAAATAAGTTTGTGTATCTGAAAGAAAAGTTGTATTTTTGCACCCTGATAAATATTATGCAATAGCAAATAAATAAATTAAATAAGCAGTTAGAATGAACGTTTCATTGCAAAACAACGACAAGGTAAGTGCAAAACTTACCGTGAAATTGGAAAAAGCCGATTATGAGGCTAAAGTAGAAAAAACGCTGAAAGATTATCGTAAGAAAGCTAATGTACCGGGTTTCCGTCCGGGACAGGTTCCTATGAGTTTGGTGAAGAAAATGTACGGCACTAGTGTGAAAGCCGAAGAAATCAATAAAACCCTTCAAGAAGCCGCTTATGGCTATATTAAAGAGAATAAGTTGAATATTTTGGGTGAGCCGCTTCCTAACGAGGAACAACAAGCAAATATCGATATTGCAAATCAAGATGAATTCGATTTTGTGTTTGATGTAGCGCTTTCTCCTGAATTTGAGTTGGAAGTTGAAAAGACTGATAAAGTTTCTTACTATAATATTGAGGTAAGCGATGAGATGGTAGAAAACCAAATCAATATGTATCGTCAACGTGGCGGTAAATATGATAAGGTAGACGTATACCAAGATCGTGATATGGTAAAAGGTTTGATCGCTGAATTGGATGAAACTGGCAATACAAAAGAAGGAGGTCTTCAAGTAGCTGATGCTGTGTTGATGCCTGCATATATGAAAGAGGACGCTCAGAAAGCAATCTTTGCAGATTGTAAAGTAAATGATGTGTTGATCTTTAACCCTTACATTGCATTTGCAGGTGCTGAGGCTGAAATTGCTTCAATGTTGAAAATCAATAAAGAGGAGGTTTCTAGCTTTACCGGTAACTTCAGCATTCAAATTGAAGAAATTACTCGTTTTGTGTTGGGCGATTTAAATCAAGAGTTGTTTGATACAGTATTTGAGCCGGGTACAGTTACTACTGAAGAGGACTTCCGCGCAAAAATGAAAGACTCTGTAAGCGAACAGTATGTAGCAGATAGTGATTTTAAATTTTTACTTGATGCGCGTGATGTGTTTGTTGCCAAAGCAGGTAAACTTGAATTTGCAGATGCTATCTTGAAACGTTTGATGTTGATTAACAACAGCGATAAGGATGCAACTTATATTGAGGAAAACTATGATAAAAATATCCAAGAACTTACTTGGCACATTATAAAAGAGAAACTTGTTCAGAAGTTTGAGATCAAAGTTGAGCAGAGTGATATACTCAATGCAGCGAAGGATGCCACAAAAGCTCAATTTGCTCAGTATGGCATGATCAATATCCCTGAGGATGTACTCAATAACTACGCTACTGAAATGCTTAAGAAGCGCGAACAGGCTGAAAGCTTGATTAACCGTGCCGTAGAAGCTAAATTGGCAACAGCTCTTAAGAAAGAAGTAAGTTTGAAGAAGAAAAAGATTTCAATGGAAGACTTTAACAAGATGTTCGAGCAGCCTGCTGAGGCTTAACGGGATCTTTCTTCTTGAATTTAAGAAAAAAATAAGAAAAAACCGCCGGCATTGTCTGGCGGTTTTTTCCAAAAAGAAACCCAATAAAGACCGTATACAATGGAAGATTTTAGAAAATATGCCGTAGGCCATCTTGGAATGAATGGTCATGTGCTCGATGATGTGATTAAGTCGGAGGCTGGTTATCTCAATCCTTATATCCTTGAGGAACGTCAATTGAATGTGACTCAAATGGATGTGTTTTCACGTTTGATGATGGATCGAATCATTTTTTTGGGTACTGAAATAAACGATTATACAGCCAATACACTTCAAGCACAGTTGCTTTATCTAGATTCGGTTGATCCGGGTAAGGATATTTCTGTATATATTAACTCTCCCGGTGGTTCGGTATATGCCGGTTTGGGTATCTACGATACGATGCAGTTTATTACATCGGATGTAGCTACTATCTGTACAGGCATTGCTGCTTCAATGGCAAGTGTGTTGTTGGTGGCCGGTGCTGAAGGAAAGCGTTCTGCGTTACCTCACTCTCGTGTGATGATTCATCAACCTCTGGGTGGTGTACAAGGACAGGCTTCGGATATTGAAATTACGGCTCGCCAAATCAAAAAGTTGCAACAGGAACTTTATACAATCATCAGTACTCATTCACATACTGAATACGACAAAGTGTTTGCTGATTCTGATCGCGATTATTGGATGACAGCCCCCGAGGCTAAAGAATATGGCATGATCGACGAAATTCTCGTTCGTAAGCCTTGATAGATAAAATAGGTATTAAGACTAAATAAAGGAATAAAGTTGGAAGATTCAAAATCAAGACGTAGAAAGCGTTGCAGTTTTTGTGGTCGGCCTGATGGGGAAGTTGGTTTCCTTATTACGGGGCTTGACGGCAACATCTGTGATTCTTGTGTGACGCAAGCTTATGAAATAGTGCGTCAAAATGCGCCTAATTCGGAAAACACGGACGGTGGACTTCAATTGGATAAGTTACCTAAGCCCTATGCCATAAAGGAATTCCTCGATCAATATATCATTGGTCAAGACGATGCGAAGCGTTATCTAGCAGTGTCCGTTTATAATCATTATAAGCGCTTGCTACAAAAGACAAAGGAAGATGATGTGGAAATCGAGAAATCGAATATCATTATGGTGGGTAGCACGGGTACCGGAAAGACGCTTTTGGCTCGTACGATTGCAAAAATGCTTCATGTACCTTTTGCCATTGTTGATGCAACGGTTCTTACCGAAGCAGGCTATGTGGGGGAGGATATTGAAAGCATTTTAACTCGTCTGCTTCAGGTAGCTGATTATAATGTGACTGAGGCTGAACGTGGTATTGTATTTATTGATGAGATCGATAAAATTGCCCGCAAAGGTGATAATCCTTCTATTACGAGAGATGTAAGTGGCGAAGGGGTACAACAAGGTCTTCTCAAATTATTGGAAGGAAGTGTTGTAAATGTACCACCTCAAGGTGGACGTAAGCATCCCGATCAAAAAATGATCGCTGTAAACACAAAAAATATTCTGTTTATCTGCGGTGGTGCGTTCGATGGTATTGAACGTAAAATAGCTCAACGCTTAAATACCACTGCTGTGGGTTTTGGTGCAGCAAAGAATACTTCGCAGGTGGATCGTGCAAATTTGATGCAATATATTGCTCCTCAGGATTTGAAATCGTTTGGTTTGATTCCTGAGATAATAGGTCGTTTGCCGGTGTTGACTTATCTCAATCCACTCGATCGTGCTGCGTTGCGCTCTATTTTGACTGAACCTAAAAACTCAATCATCAAACAATATATTAAGCTCTTTGAAATGGACGAAATAACGCTTTCGTTCGAAGAGAATGTTTTTGAATATATTGTTGATAAAGCAGTGGAGTATAAACTAGGAGCACGTGGTCTGCGATCGATTGTAGAGAGCATTATGATGGATGCAATGTTCGAAGCACCTTCGTCGGGTGAGAAGATTTTACTCATTAATCTCGACTATGCAAAAGCTCAAGTTGAGAAAGTAAATGCAGCTCGGCTACAAAATGCAGAATAGTAAAGTAAAAAAAGGGCGTAATGTGGAAAATCTCGTTTTTTTTTCAAAGTTTTTTTTTGAAAATGTTGCATGGTGTCGAAAGTTTTTTATAACTTTGTGAACGAAACGACAAAAAAACGATATGACAAAGATGAATTTAGCGCAAGAATTAAAGAAATTTTTCGGCTTTGATACCTTTAAGGGGAATCAAGAAGCTGTGATACAGAATGTGCTGGATGGTAACGATACATTTGTACTCATGCCTACGGGCGGTGGCAAATCATTGTGTTATCAACTCCCTTCTCTCATCATGGAAGGAACTGCGATTGTTATATCACCTCTCATCGCTTTGATGAAGAATCAGGTGGATGCAATGCGCACTTTTAGTGAAGAGAATGGAATTGCTCATTTTATAAATTCTTCACTGAATAAATCAGCAATTGATCAAGTAAAACAAGATATTCTTTCGGGACGTACGAAACTACTTTATGTAGCTCCCGAATCGCTAACGAAAGAAGAAAATGTAGAATTTCTACAAGGTCTTAAGATATCTTTTTATGCAGTGGATGAGGCACATTGTATTTCCGAATGGGGACACGATTTTCGTCCGGAGTACCGACGTATTCGTCCTATTATTAATTTGATAGGAAAGGCTCCTCTTATAGCTCTTACTGCAACTGCTACACCGAAGGTACAACATGATATTCAAAAAAATTTGGGAATGTCGGATGCTAAGGTGTTCAAGTCATCCTTTAATCGCCCTAACCTTTACTATGAGGTACGCCCTAAAACGACCTCTATCGATAGAGATATCATCAAGTTCATCAAACAGAATACTAGCAAATCGGGCATTATTTATTGCCTGAGCCGTAAAAAAGTGGAGGAACTTGCTGAAATTTTGCAAGCAAACGGTATTA